>JAQUWF010000043.1 GCA_028692975.1 Lachnospiraceae bacterium | reverse complement strand
TCTTAAAAGAAGATATGCGCGAAACCAAAAAGCGTGTAACAAATATAGAACTTACGCTGGAAAACGAAACCAATCATCAGATACGATTAATCGCAGAGGGGCATCTGGATTTGAACAGGCAGCTTCGAGCGTCATTGGAAGTCACGGATGAAAGGGAATTACTGCTGATTAGGGTGAATTCCTTGGAGAATGATGTGCGTAAGATAAAGCAGACGGTATTTGCGCCTGCATAATTCGAAAAATCACCGGGTTACACAACCTGGTGATTTTTTTGTTTGATATCAAATTAAATTTTGTGGAAAAATTATAAAAAAAGTGTAAAATAATCGAGATATAGTTGACGAATATAATGGATAGTACTAGAATAACCGTTAGACATCAAACTAATTTTATTTTGAAGATGAGGTGATATTTTGGAAAAAGATGCATATGATAACAGTCTGGAGATTCTTTTGCGGCAGATAGGACACGGATATTTCCGTGCCATGCAGCAGAAGATGGATATGGAGGAAGTCCCCATGCGGGGTGGCCAGGCGGGCGTACTGTTCTGCCTGCACTGTGCGCCGAAGCTTTCCCAGAGAGAGATTGCGAGGCGGCTTGGACTGACCGCTTCCACCGTGACCACAGCCATACAAAAGCTGGAGGGTCTGGGCTATCTGGAACGACAGCAGGATGAGACAGATCATCGTGTTCTGCGGCTGGTTCTGACACCAAAAGGGGAAGGATACATTGTAAGGATCATACAGAAAGGCAAGGAGATCAATGAGGCGGCGTTGAAGGGTATCAATACGGAGGAGCGTTTGCTCTTGTACCGGCTGCTGCGTCAGATGAATGAAAATCTTAAGGAAGGGACTAAAAAGAGATGACAAAATTATTTAAATATATGGGAGGCTACTGGAAGACCATATTGGTGATCGTACTGGTGCTTCTCGGTCAGGCATATTGTGATTTATCACTTCCGTCCTACACGTCGGATATTGTAAATATAGGTATCCAGCAGGGCGGTGTAAAGGATACGGTGCCCATGCAGATCGCACAGGGTGATCTGGAACAGGTGCTTTTGTTTATGTCGGATGAGGACGCACAGACTGTGCAGGATGCTTATGAGGAGGATACAAACCCTTATGATCAGGCAGCATATGTGCTGAAATCAGATGTGCGGGATGATAAGGAGGCATTGCAGGATCTGGCAGATAAGATGAGACTTCCTATGATGTTGACAGCAGGATTTGCTTCCGGCAGCGAGACTACAGCGGCTATGCAGGAACAGATGATGGCCAATATGCCGGAAGGTTCTCTGCCGGAAGGCGCAACGGTCATGGATGTGATGCAGATGCTCCCGGCTCAGCAGCGCACGGCTATGGTGGAACAGATCAAAGAGCAGCTTGCGGATATGCCGGACACTATTGTAAGCCAGGCGGCTATCAGCTATGTGCATACAGCCTATGAGAATCTGGGCATGGATATGGAACAGATGCAGACCAATTATATTCTGCTCACCGGTGCAAAGATGCTGTTTTTGGCATTGCTTGGCATGGTAGCCAGTGTGTTGGTAGGTCTTATGGCCTCCAGAGTGGGTGCTTCCATGGGACGTGATCTGCGTGGCAAAGTATTCAACAAAGTAGTGGGATTTTCCAACAATGAATTTGATCATTTTTCCACGGCGTCCCTGATCACCCGAAGCACGAACGATATCCAGCAGATCCAGCTTCTGACGGTCATGCTGCTGCGTATGGTGCTGTACGCGCCGCTCCTTGCTATCGGCGGTGTACTGAAAGTACTCCAGACCAACGTTTCCATGTCATGGATCATTGCCTTGGCCGTAGTGATTATTGCAGGCGTAGTTGCCGTTTTGTTTACCATTGTTATGCCGAAATTTAAGATACTGCAGAATATGGTGGATAAACTGAATCTGGTCACCAGAGAAATCCTGACTGGTCTCCCGGTTATCCGTGCATTCAGCACAGAAAAGTATGAAGAAAAGCGTTTTGACAATGCCAATATGGATCTGACCAAAACACAGTTGTTCGTAAACCGTGCTATGACCTTTATGATGCCGGTCATGATGCTGGTCATGAATGGTGTGTCCGTGCTTATCGTGTGGACCGGTGCCCATGGCATCAGTGATGGGCAGATGCAGGTTGGCGATATGATGGCATTTATCCAGTATACCATGCAGATTATTATGGGATTCCTTATGCTATGTATGATTTCCATCATGCTGCCGAGAGCGGCGGTATCTGCAGTCCGTGTGGATGAGGTGCTGACTAGTCAGACTATTATCCATGATCCCAGGGACCCGAAGAAAATGCCAAGGGAAGGCAAGGGCCTGGTTCACTTCGACCATGTTTCTTTCCGGTATCCGGGGGCGGAAGAAGATGTATTGCATGACATAGATTTTACAGCAAAGCCTGGCGAGACTACGGCTATTATTGGAAGTACCGGCAGCGGCAAGTCCACACTGGTCAATCTGATTCCTCGTTTCTATGATGTGACAGAGGGGGCCATCCGCATTGATGATGTGGATATCCGGGAAGTTTCCCAGCATGACCTGCGGGATAAGCTGGGCTATGTACCTCAGAAGGGTGTATTATTCACCGGAACCATTAAGTCCAATATCCTGTTTGGTGCGCCCCAGGGCGGCGATGAGGAGATGGAGTGGGCTGCCAAGACGGCACAGGCCACCGAGTTTATTAACGAGAAGACGGAGAAGTACGACAGTGCTATCTCTCAGGGTGGTTCCAATGTCTCTGGCGGGCAGAAACAAAGGCTTTCTATTGCCAGAGCCATTGCGAAGAAACCGGATGTGTTTATTTTTGATGACAGTTTTTCAGCGCTGGATTATAAGACGGATGTGGCACTGCGGAAGGCGCTACGGGAACAGACTGCAGACAGTACGGTGCTCATCGTGGCACAGCGTATCAGCACCATCCTCCATGCGGAACAGATCATTGTCCTGGATGATGGCGAGGTAGCAGGTATGGGTACCCACAAAGAGTTGCTGAATCAGTGTGAGGTATATCGGCAGATCGCCCTGTCCCAGTTGTCTGAGGCGGAATTGAAAGCGGATCTGGACGATACGACGATATTAGAGAGAAAGGAGGAAAACTAAGATGGCAGAGACGAGAAAGAGAGGCCCTATGGGCGGACATGGACCTATGAAAGGCATGGGAACTACAGAGAAAGCCAAAGATTTCAAGGGCACTATGAAGAAACTGATCAATTATATGGCGGCATTTAAGCTGCAGTTGATTTTTGTTGTGATATTTGCTATTGGCGGTACCATATTTACCATCGTGGGACCAAAGATTCTAGGTCAGGCGACTACGGAAATTTTTAACGGACTGGTCAGCAAAGTATCTGGTGGCGGTGGTATTGATTTTACGAAGATTGGAAAGATCCTGATATTTACTCTGGGTCTGTATGTGATAAGTGCCTTGTTTTCCTTTGTACAGGGATTTATCATGACCGGTATTTCCCAGAAACTGACTTATCGGCTACGGAGGGAATTATCGGAAAAGATCAACCGCATGCCGATGAATTATTTTGATACAAAGTCTCACGGTGAGGTTTTGTCACGTGTGACTAATGATGTGGACACACTGAGCCAGAGCCTGAATCAGAGTGCGACTCAGCTGATTACTTCGGTGACGACTATTTTCGGTGTGCTGATCATGATGTTATCCATCAGCCCGCTTATGACGTTGGTTGCACTGCTGATCCTGCCTATTTCCCTGGGACTGATCTCTGTGATCATGAAGAAATCCCAGAAGTATTTCCGTGGACAGCAGGAATATCTGGGTAATGTGAATGGTCAGGTGGAAGAGGTTTACGGCGGCCACAACATCGTTAAGGTCTTTAATAAAGAGGATGATGTGAGAGCAGATTTCGACGAGACCAATGATAAACTGTATGAATCTGCATGGAAATCTCAGTTTTTCTCTGGTATGATGATGCCTATTATGCAGTTTGTGGGTAACCTTGGTTATGTGGGTGTGGCTATTCTCGGTGGATATCTAACGATTAAGAACACCATTCAGGTTGGTGATATCCAGTCCTTTATCCAGTATGTGCGCAGCTTTACCCAGCCGATCCAGCAGGTAGCCCAGGTGGCGAATCTGCTCCAGTCTACGGCGGCGGCTTCGGAGCGTGTCTTTGAGTTCCTCGGTGAGACGGAGGAAGACCAGACGGTGGAGAATGCGGTTTCTGTGGATGGCCTGGACGGCAATGTGGAATTTAAGGATGTGCATTTCGGCTATAATGAAGACCGTATTATCATTAATGATTTTTCTGCCAAGGTGACGGAAGGGCAGAAGATTGCCATTGTTGGTCCTACTGGTGCAGGTAAGACGACTATGATTAAGCTGCTCATGCGTTTCTATGATGTGAACAGTGGTGCGATCCTGGTGGATGGGCATGATGTTCGTGACTTTAATCGTTCGGAGCTGCGGCAGATGTTTGGTATGGTGCTGCAGGATACCTGGCTGTTTCATGGCTCCATTAAGGATAATATCCGGTATGGACGGCTGGATGCCACGGATGATGAAGTGGTGGCGGCAGCGAAAGCGGCTCATGCCCACCGGTTTATCCAGACCCTCCCTCATGGCTATGATATGGAACTGAATGAGGAGGCTAGTAATGTGTCTCAGGGGCAGAAGCAGTTATTGACCATTGCCCGGGCGATTCTGGCGGATCCTAAGATTTTGATTCTGGATGAGGCTACTTCTTCGGTGGATACAAGGACGGAGGAGAGGATCCAGAAGGCTATGGATAATCTTATGAAGGGGCGGACGAGTTTTGTTATTGCGCACAGGTTGTCTACGATTCGGGATGCGGATCTGATTTTGGTTATGAAGGATGGAGATATTATCGAGCAGGGTACGCATGAGGAATTGCTGGCTGCTGGGGGATTTTATTGTAATTTGTATAATAGTCAGTTTGAGAAGGCGGAAGCGATTTAGATTGGAGGAGGGGGGACGCCGCAAGCGCAGGAAGGGGGCATATCATCCTGTGCAGACGCGCTCTCGCTCGGAAAAAAACGTAGCAGTACTAAGTTCAAGGAGGCCGGTCCAGTGGGACCGACCTCCTTTCGCTAAGTGCTGACGTTTTTTTACGGTCTTTACAGGATTGATATGCCCCCTTCCTGCGCTTGCGGCGTCCCTTGGCGGGCGTTTGGAAGAACAGGCTGCGGCTGCGCCGGACGCACTTAAAAACACCTGCGGCTGCGCCGGACGCACTTAAAAACACCTGCGGCTGCGCCGGACGCGCTTAAAAACACCTGCGGCTGCGCCGGACGCACTTGAAAACATCTGGGCTTCGCCGGATGCACTTGGTTGTTTACCGCTTATTGGGGATATGTTACCTGTTGAGGGTGAAGTATTTACTTTTGGAATAATATAGTTATACTGTAGTTATGCAAAGGAAAGAGGTGGGACGGGGCATGAGGATTCGTATGGAAGTGGAGGAGGATATTGAGGAGGATGAGGTGGTTATTCGGTGTGGGAGATGGACGGAGGAGATGCAGGCAGTTCAGCAGGCGGTGTATCAGGCTGTTTCTCAGCGAAAAACTTTTGTGTTTTATAAGGGGGATGCGGAGTATTATCTGGGGCTGGAGCAGATTTTGTTTTTTGAGACGGATGGTAATGGGGTGAGCGCGCACACGATTAGTGATGTCTATCAGACCAATAGTAAGCTGTATGAACTGGAGGAGGTACTGCCTTCTAACTTTATGCGGATATCCAAATCGACTATTTTGAATGTGAACCGGGTTTATGCTATGACGAGGAATCTGACGGCTTCCAGTCTTATCGAATTTCAGAATACTCATAAACAGGTGTATGTGTCACGTAATTATTATAAAGCATTAAAATGCAGATTAGAAGAAAAGAGGAAATAGGTATGAAAACGAAGAAGATTTTTTGGGGTTTATTTTTTATTTTGGGGGCGGTCTTTGTGCTGGTGAATCAACTGGGTGGTTTTGTGTCGGTGGGGCCGTGGAGTATTGTGCTGACGATTCTGTTTGTGGCGATCTTGATTGACAGTCTTGTGAAAGTGGCGTTTCCGGGTATTTTTTTCTCGGTGGCGTTCCTGTGTATTATTTATGCGGAACCTCTGCATATCACAGCGATTACCCCATGGACAGTTTTGGGTGCGGCTCTTTTGGCAAGCATTGGGTTTTCTATGCTGTTTCATCCGAAACACCGCTATAGTTATTCCAGTATCCAGAACAATGAAAATATGGAGATTATTGATGTGGAAGACAGCGAGGTGATTACGATGGATACCTCTTTTGGAGGCAGCGTAAAATATGTCAATACAGACCAGTTCAAGAAAGCGAACCTGCGGGCATCTTTTGCGGGGCTTAAAGTGTATTTTGACAATGCAGCGATCCCGGAGGGAAGGGCTGTGATACAGATGGAGGCTTCTTTTAGTGGCGTAGAATTGTTTATTCCAAAGGAATGGCAGATTATCAACAATGTGAATATGAGTTTTGCTGGGCTGGAAGAAAAGAATCATAACCAGTCGGACGGCAGCATTCAGGTGACGCTGGTGGGAAGTGCAAAGTTTGCAGGTATTACAGTTATTTATGTGTAGAATAGCAAAATAAAGACTTTTTCCCTTGAAGGTTCTTCTTTTCAATAGTAATATAGAAGTATACGAAACGGAAAAGAATGACTGGCGAGGAGATCGAGATGCTGAAACGCACGGTTCTGATTGTGGACGACCAACTGATTAACAGAAGAATTCTTGGAAAACTGCTTGCGGAGGATTACGAGCTGCTCTATGCGGAAAATGGAAAAGAAGCCATGAAAATAATGCAGGACCATGCAGATACCATATCTGCAGTCCTGCTTGATATTGTTATGCCGGAAATGGATGGGTATGCAGTGCTGGAGCAGATGGGGAAGGATCCCCGGCTGTCCAAGATCCCGGTTATCGTATCCTCCCAGATGGAGGGGGAAGAGGCGGAGGTACATGCCCTGTCTCTCGGCGCCCAGGATTTTATCGCCAAGCCTTATAAGGCGGATATTATCCGGCACAGACTGGGAAATATCATCCGCCTGCGGGAGACGGCAGCTATTATCAACCGGGTGGAGCGGGATGAACTGACCGGTCTGTACAACAAGCATTTCTTTATTGAAAAGGTGGAAGAATTGCTGCGGCAGAATGAGGACAAAAAGTATGATCTGCTCTGTTTTGATGTGGAACGGTTCAAGCTGATCAATGATATCTATGGGACCACAAAAGGGGACGAGGTATTGTGCCAGCTGGCCGATTTGCTGCAGTCGGTCAGTCGGGACATCAACATATGCGGACGGTTTTCAGCGGACAAATTTTATACGATCCTGCCTCACAAGGAGTCCTATACGGAGGATCAGTTTCAGTATCTTTTGAAGCGGATCAATCAATTATCCATTGATATGGACATTCATATACATTGTGGGGTCTATGTGATCACCGATACATCTATCCCGGTGAGTACTATGTGTGACCGGGTGGAATTGGCAGCAGATAAGAACAAAGGGAACTACAGCACCTTCTTTACATACTACGATGAATCTATCCGCAAGGCCCTGCTGGAGGAACAGTTTATCATCAGCTCCATGCAGACTGCGTTGGAGGAGCATCAGTTCCAGGTCTACTACCAGCCGAAATACGATCTCACCACAGAGATGGTGGCAGGGGCCGAGGCGCTGGTGCGCTGGATACATCCGCAACGTGGCTTTTTGTCGCCAGGTTCTTTTGTTCCCCTGTTTGAACGGAATGGTTTTATTACACAGCTGGACCAATATGTATGGGAGCGGGTTTGCAGGGATGTGAGGAACTGGATGGATGCCGGGTATCCGCCGGTGGCTGTCTCAGTCAACGTATCCAGGGCGGACCTGTATAATCCCAAATTAACCCATATCTTTCTGGGCCTGATCGCGAAATACCGCATACCAATCCAGTATCTGCATCTGGAAATCACCGAATCTGCTTATACGGATAATCCGGAGCAGATTATTGAGGTGGTAAATAAACTGAGAAAATTGGGCTTTGTTATTGAGATGGACGATTTCGGCAGCGGCTATTCTTCTCTGAATATGCTGGCGGAAATGCCTGTGGATGTTTTGAAACTGGACATGAAATTTATTCAGAACGAATCCCAGAATGTCTCAGGAAAGGGCATTCTCAGTTTTGTGATCAGCCTGGCCAAGTGGCTGGATCTTGCCGTGATCGCTGAGGGTGTGGAGACCAGTGAGCAGATTGCTTCCCTGCGGTCCATGGACTGTAATTATGTGCAGGGATTTTATTATGCGAAGCCCATGGAGCGGGCGGCCTTTGAGGATCTGCTGCTGTCTTCCAAGACGACGGAGATGGTCTGCACCAGCAGGACTGCGGAACAATATGTTCAGGAATGCAGTCCGGAACATGTTGCAGAGGATGGCAGGGTCATGCTGATCGTAGATGATATCGAAGTGAACCGAGCGGTGCTGGCCAGTGCTTTTCTGAAGGAATACCGCATTGTTGAGCGGGAGAATGGAAAGACGGCATGGGAATATCTGGAAGAAAATTATGAGCAGGTGGCTGTGGTCATGCTGGATCTGTTGATGCCGGTTATGGATGGGTTCCAGCTCCTGGGAAAAATCCGTTCGGATACACGCACGAGTATGCTTCCTGTCATTATCACCTCCCAGGGCGATGCGGACAGCGAAGAAAAGGCCCTGTATATGAAGGCAGATGATTTTATTTCCAAACCATATAAGACGGAGATCATACACCACAGGGTAAATAATGTGATGGCAAATTATGAATTGCAGAGATACCGGGAAAAGATGCCAGCCGCCGTCACAGAGGATATGACGCCGGAGGAGCAGACCCGTATTTACATCAATAATCTGAAGCCTCACTTTGATCTGGTGCGTCTGGTTGATCCCAGGAACACCATAGTATGCCAGGTGGAGCAGATCAACCAGTGTGACATACATTCCTGTTATTCCGTGTGGGGAAAGCATACACGGTGCAATAACTGCATATCCATGCGGGCGCTGGAAGAACATGGGAAATTCAGCAAACTGGAATATTCTGAGGACGGCCTTCATTTTGTCATCTCTGAATATGTGCCCTATCAGGAACAGGGCGCAGTGATTGAGATGGTCACTCGTCTGGAAGATCAGTATGTGGACAATATATTTGACAAGGAGCTGTTGTATCTGAAACTGGATAAGATCCACCAGCAGCTGGAATACGATGAACTGACCGGTGTTTATAATCGCAGATATATTGAACAACATCTGGAAATCTATGTGCAGAATGCAAGAAAATACAAAAAGAATCTGGGCATAGCCATGCTGGATATAGACAGTTTCAAGAATCTCAATGATACCCATGGGCATCTGACAGGGGATTCGGTGCTCAAACAGGTGGCACAGATACTGGAGAGCAATATTGCCCTCAGCAAGGGTGACTTCGTTGCCCGGTACGGTGGGGACGAATTTATGATCCTGTGCTGGGACATTGCACCGGAGGTATTTCGGAAGCGGATCCTGGCCGTGACACAGCTGGTGAAGCATATCATGGTGGAAAACAATCAGAGTGCACAAATAGGAATCAGTGCCGGATGCATATGTATCAGTGAATTCCCCGAACTGGGCATCCAGGATCTGATCCGGCGCGCCGATGAACGGCTGTATAAGGCCAAAAAGTCCGGCAGAGGACGCGTGGTAGCGTCCGATACAGAAGAATAAAAGGAACCCGCTGTCAGTTCATGACGGCGGGTTCTTCTGGCAAAATGGGTTATTTTTATTGCTTATTTCTGATTTTTATGCTGTAAAGCTGCTCCCACGAAACCGGCAAAGAGTGGATGCGGCCGGTTTGGTCTGGACTTCAGCTCCGGATGGGCCTGTGTGGCTACAAAGAATGGATGCTCCGGGAACTCCACCATTTCCACGATGCGTCCGTCCGGTGAGATACCGGAGAGCAGCATGCCGTTTTCGGTGAGTACCTTGCGGTAATCATTGTTTACCTCGTAGCGGTGTCTATGGCGCTCATGGATCGTGTCCTTCCCATACAGGGTATAGGCTCTGGAGGCTTTGTCCAGGATACAGGGATAAGAGCCGAGACGCAGGGTACCGCCAATATTTTCCACACCGTTCTGATCCGGCATAAGGTCGATGACCGGATGGGTTGTCTGTGGGTCCAGTTCGATGCTGTGGGCATCGTGATAGCCGGCCACGTGACGGGCGAATTCCACGATAGACAGCTGCATGCCCAGACACAGTCCAAGGAATGGAACATGGCTGGTACGGGCGTACTGGATCGCATAGAGCATTCCGTCAATACCGCGGCTGCCGAAACCGCCGGGGAGGATGATGCCATCCACGTCACCAAGCATTTCAGCCGCATTTTCAGCCGTCACCTGCTCCGAGTCGATCCATTTGATCTGTACGGTAGAGCGGTTGGCGATACCTCCGTGCTTTAGGGCTTCTACTACGCTGATATAGGCGTCGTGGAGCTGCGTGTATTTTCCTACCAGGGCCACAGTCACATCATCTGTAGGATTCCGCAGGGCGTCCATCATGGTTTCCCAGTCGGCCAGATCCGGCTTCGGGCAGTCCATATGGAGGCATTCGCAGGCCACATCAGCCAGCTTCTCTTTTTCCATAGCCAGAGGCGCTTCGTATAAATATTCCACGTCCAGATTCTGAAGTACATGGGAACTAGGCACATTGCAGAAGAGGGCGATCTTATCCTTGATCTGTTGATCCAGAGGAAGCTCGGAGCGGCAGACGATCATATCTGGCTGGATGCCCATACCCTGCAGGTCCTTGACGCTGGCCTGGGTCGGTTTGGTCTTCATCTCCCCGGAAGCCTTCAGATAAGGAATCAGGGTCACGTGGATCAGGATTGCATTGTCATGTCCCACATCGTGCTGGAACTGGCGGATGGCCTCCAGGAAGGGCTGGCTTTCAATATCGCCCACTGTGCCGCCTACCTCGATAATGGCGATGCGGGTATCCTCAGCAGTCACATCGCGGTAAAAGCGGTTTTTGATCTCGTTGGTAATATGTGGAATCACCTGTACGGTGCCACCACCGTAATCGCCACGCCGCTCTTTGTGAAGCACGGACCAGTAGATTTTCCCGGTAGTCACGTTAGAATTTTGTGTGAGGCTTTCATCGATAAAACGTTCGTAATGTCCAAGATCCAGGTCTGTCTCTGCACCGTCATCTGTGACGAACACCTCACCGTGCTGGACCGGGTTCATAGTGCCTGGGTCAATGTTGATATATGGATCGAATTTCTGCATGGTTACTTTATAGCCACGGGCCTTGAGCAGACGGCCCAGGCAAGCAGCGGTGATTCCTTTACCTAAACCAGAGACAACGCCGCCGGTCACAAATACATATTTTACTGCCATTTCTATCCTCCTGTTTTTCTCCTGAAAGTAAAGATACTACCCAAAACAGACAAATCAGAGTCGCATCGTCGCGTTTGATTTGCCATTTGTTCTGGATAGTATTATTCATAAAAATACGTAAAAAGTATACACCTTTTTTCTTCAAATAAAAAGTATTTTTTAAAAATTCCGAATATTTATTTGTATAACCGGCGTCCTTCGTATTTTGCTTCAGAGGTCAGCTGGATGGAAAGCTTCTTCATGGTCTTTACGTCCACGGAGGAGAGCATAACAGAAGTATGAGCCTGACACCCCTTTAATTTGGGCAGCTGTTCCAGTGCCAGGCGGGCATTTTCGTTGGTGGCGGCACTGATAGACAGAGCGATGAGCACCTCGTCCGTATGCAGCCGCGGATTCTTGCTCCCCAGATAATCAATCTTTAATTTCTGCAGCGGCTCGATGGCGGTGGGTGAGATCACATGCAGTTCGTGGTCGATGCCGGCTAATTCTTTCAGGGCATTGAGCAGAAGAGCGGCGGTGGCTCCAAGGAGATTGGAGGTCTTGCCTGTGATGATCTGGCCGTTTTCCAGTTCCAGGGCAGCAGCCGGCGCACCGGTGTTTTCTGCCAGGATGAGAGCGACCTGTACTACTTTGCGGTCGGAGGTGCTGGTATGTGCCTGCTTCATGAGCAGTTCGATCTTGTAAGCCTCCTCCTCCCGGCGGCTTCCGTCCACGAGGCCGTTCAGCGCATCATAATAACGGCGGATGATCTCCTGATTGGAGGCTTCCCGGCAGGCTTCGTCGTCGATGATGCAGTTCCCTGCCATATTGACGCCCATGTCGGTAGGTGATTTGTAGGGGCTTTCCCCGAAAATATTTTCGAAAATCGCTGTGAGCACCGGGAAAATCTCCACGTCACGGTTGTAATTGACTGTGGTCTTGCCGTAGGCTTCCAGATGGAATGGGTCGATCATATTGACGTCGTTTAAGTCTGCGGTGGCAGCCTCATAAGCCAGATTGACCGGATGCTTCAGTGGGAGATTCCAGATAGGGAAGGTCTCGAACTTGGCGTATCCGGCATGAACGCCCCTTTTGTGCTCGTGATAGAGCTGGGACAGACAGGTAGCCATCTTACCGCTTCCAGGACCTGGTGCCGTGACGATGACCAGGGGACGGGAGGTCTGGATGTATTCATTCTTGCCAAATCCTTCCTCACTGACGATAAGTGGAATATTGCTGGGATATCCGTCGATATTATAATGGAGATAAACTTTAATGCCCAGTTTTTCCAAACGTGTCTTAAATAAGGAAGCGCTGCTCTGCCCTGAGAACTGGGTAATGACAACGCTGCCCACGAAGAGTCCCTTCGCCTGAAATTCTTCCATAAGGCGCAGCACATCGGTATCATAGGTGATGCCTAAGTCGCCGCGGACTTTATTTTTCTCAATATCCTTGGCACTGATCACGATGACGATCTCGGCCTGGTCAACCAGCTGCATGAGCATGCGCAGCTTGCTGTCGGGCTCAAAACCGGGCAGGACGCGTGCTGCATGGTAATCGTCAAAGAGCTTGCCGCCGAATTCCAGATATAATTTGTTATCGAACTGGCCGATTCGTTCCCGGATATGTTCGGACTGCATTTTTAAATATTGTTCATTACTAAATCCTTTTTTCATTTGTATCCCTCTCCCATAAGAATTTCTGTTTCTTCCAGTATACTATAACCCACGGGTTGATTACTATGACAAATTGTAAAAACTTTAGGAAACTTTTAGAAAATCCGTGGTTTTTTCACAATCTGCGGCTTGCATTATACCCCACATTTCCTTATAATGTAAGGGATACACAAGGAGGAAAAGATGGACAACAATCAGAATAATAACAACCGCCCGCCTAATGGGAATGGAAATAAAAACAGACAATCCATACTGGTTTTTTTAGTATGCATTTTGGTGAGTCTGGTGTGCATGAGCCTTTTCAGCGGTATGCTCAACAACAGCACATCCAGGGAGATCACCTATGACAAATTCCTTTCCATGCTGGCGGAGGATGAGATCAAAGAAGTCGAGCTGGACGGTGACACATTGAATATCAAGCCAAAGGAACAGACCAGCACCTTTGGAGAAATGACGTATTATACCACGGCTATCGAAGATGCCACGGCATTGACCGAGCGGCTGGCTGACACGGGCGTAAAGTTTTCCAAAAAAGCAGTGGATATTGCATCTTCTATTATATCCGGGATCATAAGCTTCCTGGTGCCGATCATTTTAGTAGTTGTGGTGTTCTCTTTCTTCATGAACCGCATGAACAAAGGCGGCGGCATGATGGGCGGCGTGGGCAAGAGCAAGGCGAAGGCTTACGTGCAGAAGGAGACAGGGATTACATTTAAAGATGTGGCCGGTCAGGACGAGGCCAAAGAATCTCTTCAGGAGGTGGTGGATTTCCTGCATAATCCTGGGAAATACACCTCCATCGGTGCCAAACTGCCAAAGGGCGCACTGCTGGTGGGACCTCCCGGAACAGGTAAGACTCTGCTGGCGAAAGCAGTAGCCGGGGAAGCGAAGGTACCGTTCTTCTCCTTATCAGGTTCGGATTTCGTGGAGATGTTCGTGGGTGTAGGTGCATCCCGCGTGCGTGACCTGTTTGAAGAAGCAAAGAAAAATGCACCATGTATTATCTTTATTGATGAGATTGATGCCATCGGTAAGAGCCGTGACAACGGCCATTATGGCGGTGGCAATGATGAGCGGGAGCAGACATTGAATCAGCTGCTTTCCGAGATGGATGGCTTTGATACGTCCAAGGGTCTTTTGATCCTGGCAGCTACCAACCGTCCTGAGGTGCTGGATCCGGCTCTGCTGCGTCCGGGCCGCTTCGATCGCCGTGTGATCGTGGACCGGCCAGACCTGAAAGGCCGTGTTAATATCCTGAAAGTACATTCCAAGGATGTGGCTATGGATGAAACGGTGGATCTGGAAGGCATTGCCCTGGCTACTTCAGGAGCCGTAGGTTCCGATCTGGCTAACATGATCAATGAGAGTGCAATCCTTGCTGTCAAGAATGGAAGGAAAGCCGTGAACCAGAAAGATCTGCTGGAAGCAGTGGAAGTAGTGTTGGTAGGTAAAGAAAAGAAAGACCGTGTACTGAGTCAGGAGGAGCGCAAGATCGTTTCTTACCACGAAGTGGGTCATGCGCTGCTCACTGCATTGCAGAAGGATTCGGAACCGGTTCAGAAGATTACCATCGTGCCGCGTACTATGGGAGCACTTGGCTACGTAATGCAGGTGCCGGAAGAAGAGAAATACCTCAATTCCAAAAAGGAATTAGAGACTATGCTCATCGGTTATCTGGGCGGACGTGCGGCGGAGGAACTGGTATTTGATACGGTGACTACCGGTGCCGCCAACGATATCGAGCAGGCGACCAAGATCGCCAGAGCTATGATCACCCAGTACGGTATGTCGGACAAATTCGGCCTTATGGGTCTTGCCAGCGCCTCCAATCAATATCTGGATGGCCGTATGGTACTAAACTGTGGTGATGCCACAGCTACAGAGATTGACCATGAGGTCATGAAACTGCTCAAAGAGTCCTATGATGAGGCGAAACGTCTTCTGGGCGAAAACCGGGATATTATGGACAAAATCGCAGATTTCCTGATCCAGAAAGAGACGATCACCGGAAAAGAATTCATGAAGATCTACCGGGAAGCCAAAGGCATTCCAGAACCGGAAGAAAATGAGCAAAAAAAAGTAACAGACCGTTTCAGCAATTCTGTGGAAGCACCGGGCATAGAGGACGGGGAAGTTACGGACAAGCAGGATACACCAGAGGAACTGGATATCCGCAGTGAGATAAAACCAGTATAAGAATAGAAACAGCAAGGGACGTAGGATATCTTCGTCCCTTTTGCTTACGTAAGGGAAGATTATGTTTGATATTGGAGAAGAACTTGCAAAATTGCCTGGAAAACCGGGTGTCTATATCATGCACGATGCCAAAGATGCCATTATCTATGTGGGAAAGGCAATCAGTCTGAAAAACCGTGTACGTCAATATTTCCAGACCAGCCGGAACAAGGGTCCAAAGATCGAGAAAATGGTGACGCAGATCGCCAGATTCGAGTATATTATCACGGATTCCGAGATGGAAGCCCTGGTACTGGAGTGCAATCTCATCAAGGAGCATCGCCCCAAATATAATACCATGCTGAAGGATGACAAGAGTTATCCCTTTATTAAAGTGACCCTGGGCGAGACCTATCCCCGTGTACTGCTGGCACGGCAGATGAAAAAGGACAGTTCCAAATATTATGGACCATTCACCAACAGCGGGGCTGTAAAGGATGCCATAGAACTGCTGCGCAAACTGTATCATCTGCGCACCTGCAACAGACGACTGCCCCAGGAACAGGGGAAGGACCGGCCCTGTCTGTATTACCATATCAAGCAGTGCCAGGCACCGTGCCAGGGATATATCACACCGGAAGCGTATGGGGAAAATATCCGGAAGGCTATGGATTTCCTGAATGGGAATACAAGAGAGATAAAAAATGAAGTGACGGAGAAGATGCAGGCGGCTTCCGAAGTCATGGAGTATGAGACGGCTATGGAATACCGGGACCTGTTAAACAGCATACAAAAGATCGCAGAGCGCCAGAAAATCACTGGAAGTGATGGGGAGGATAAAGATATCATCGCCCTGGCCATGGATGCGGAGGACGCGGTGGTGCAGGTATTCTTCGTGCGGGAAGGCCGGCTCATCGGCCGGGACCATTTCTTCCTGCGGGCAGCAGCCGGAGACAGCTCCGCTCAGGTGCTTTTGAGTTTTATCCAGCAGTTTTACGCCGGCACGCCTTTTGTGCCAAGAGAATTGATGATACAGGAAGAAATCGAGAATCCGACACTGATCGAGGAGTGGCTCACCAAGAAAAAAGGACATCGCGTGTACGTGCGCGTGCCAAAGAAGGGCACCAAGGAGAAACTGGTGGAGCTGGCGGCGCAGAATGCCAGACTGGTCCTGGATCAGGACAAGGAGCGCATCAAGCGGGAAGAGGGAAGGACCATCGGAGCTGTGAAGGAGATTGCCGATCTGCTGGATCTGCCGTCCATCTACCGCATGGAAGCCTTCGATATCTCCAATATCAGCGGCTTTGAATCGGTTGGTTCTATGATCGTCTACGAGCGTGGCAGGCCGAAGCGGACGGATTACCGCAAGTTCAAGATCAAATGGGTAAAGGGTGCCAACGATTATGCCAGCATGGAAGAAGTGCTGACCAGGCGGTTCCGCAGGGCACTGGAGGAGTCGGAAGGCTTTACCCGCCTGCCGGATCTGATCCTTATGGACGGTGGCCGCGGACAGGTAAATATCGCCCTGAAGGTGCTGGAGGAGCTGCAGCTGGAGATCCCGGTCTGCGGTATGGTAAAGGATGACAATCACCGCACCAGAGGGCTCTTTTACCACAATGTGGAATTGCCCATCGACCGGGGCAGTGAGGGATTTAAACTGATCACAAGGGTGCAGGATGAGGCCCACCGGTTTGCCATCGAGTACCATCGTCTGTTGCGCAGCAAGGAGCAGGTACATTCTGTCCTGGATGATATTCCTGGTATCGGTCCGGCAAGAAGAAAGGCCCTTATGCGGAAATTCAAATCCCTGGAGAGCATTCAGGAGGCCACAGAAATAGATCTGGCAAAGGTGCCTTCCATGGATGCCCGCAGTGCAAAATCTGTATATGATTTTTTCCATCTTGCGACGGAAAAACCTATGTGATATAGTGGTAATAGAAACGGAAAAACAGGGTAGTCTATAGATGGCGGCACTGATTTCCGGATTTGCGTTACTCATGGAAGAGAGAAGGAGACGGGAATGAAAACAGTACAGTTAACGAAATTAGTGGAAGACATGGCATTAAAAAATTTAACTCCCGATGTGGATATGACGGATGTGAAAATCAGTGTCCCGGACATTAACAGGCCGGCACTGCAGCTGACCGGATATTTTGATCATTTTGCGGCAGAGCGTGTACAGATCATCGGATATGTTGAATACACATATCTGGAGCATCTGAGCAGAAAAGAACGCATTGAGGCTTATGAGAAATTTATTTCTTATGATATTCCATGTGTGATTTTCACCACACTGACGCAGCCGGATGAAGAGATGCTGGCCCTGTCCAACAAATATAATGTGCCTACACTGATCACAGAGCGCGCCACTTCAGGATTTATGGCGGAGATCATCCGCTGGCTGACGCTGGAGCTGGCACCGAGCATTTCCATTCACGGCGTGCTGGTGGACGTTTATGGTGAGGGGGTCCTGATCATGGGCGAGAGCGGTATCGGCAAGAGCGAGGCTGCTCTGGAACTGATCCGCCGTGGACACCGGCTGGTAAGTGATGATGTGGTGGAAATCCGTAAGGTCAGCGACGTGACGCTGGTAGGCTCAGCACCGGATATTACCCGCCATTTTATCGAGCTGCGCGGTATTGGCATCATCGACGTGAAGACACTGTACGGAGTGGAACACGTAAAGAATACTCAGGGCATCGATCTGGTCATCAAACTGGAAGAGTGGGATAAGGATAAAGAATACGACAGACTGGGTCTGGAGGAAGAATATACGGAATTGCTTGGCAATAAGGTCGTATGTCACTCTCTGCCCATCCGTCCGGGCCGTAATCTGGCCGTTATTGTTGAGACTGCAGCAGTTAACCACAGACAGAAAAAGATGGGTTACAACGCAGCACAGGAATTATATCGAAGAGTGCAGCAGAATATGGCTGCAAAGAGGGAGGACTAAAAATGGGCATGTATTGCTTTGGTATCGATGTAGGCGGTACAACGGTTAAATGTGGACTGTTTAAAATAGATGGAACGCTGGTTGAAAAATGGGAGATTACCACCCATTCAGAAAATAGTGGAGAACGTATTTTACCGGATGTAGCACAGGCGATTCTGGACAAATGTCAGACGACTGGTATTCCTTTGAATCAGGTCAGTGGTGTAGGCGTTGGTGTTCCGGGACCGGTTAAGGCTGACGGCACGCTGGACTGTGCGGTAAATCTGCACTGGGGCTACAAAAATATCGTAAAAGAACTGGAAGATATCCTGCATGTTCCGGTCAAGGCGGCCAATGATGCCAACGTGGCCGCTCTTGGGGAAATGTGGAAAGGCGGCGGGACCGGAGCCAATAATATGATCATGGTTACACTGGGAACTGGTGTGGGCGGTGGGATTATCGTGGATGGAAAGATCGTTGCCGGATCACACGGCGCTGGAGGCGAGATCGGTCATGCTCATGTGGAAGATAATATGGTAGAGCCTTGCAACTGTGGAAACCGCGGCTGTCTGGAGCAGTTTGCATCTGCGACCGGTATCGCACGCATGGCCAGAGAAGAATTAAACGCCAGTCAGGAACCATCGCTGCTTCGTCAGGGTAATGTATCTGCAAAGACCGTCTTTGATGCATACAAAGAGAAGGATGATCTGGCAACACGGGTCGTTGAGCGATTTGGCAATTATCTTGGTACGGCGCTTGCATGTTTTTCAGTTGTTGTGGACCCGGATGTAATCGTTCTGGGCGGTGGCGTTTCCAGAGCTGGAGATGTGCTGATCGACTGTGTGGGGAAATATTACCGGGAAGATGCCTTCCAGGGATGCAAAGACACTCAGTTAGTGCTGGCCCGTCTTGGCAATGATGCCGGTATTTACGGAGCTGCAAAGCTTATTGTATCTTAATGAAAACAAAATAAAGACAAAAAAACAAGCCATGACAAATTCCATGGCTTGTTTTTTTGTCTATTCTGTTTCAGGCACTGTGCCGTCGCCTGTATCCGGATCAGGAACTGTGGTACCCGGATCAGGAACTGTGGTGCCTGGATCGGTAACCGGTGCTTCAGTAGCTGGCGGAGGAGTAGGCAGAGCCGTCGGTGCGGCAGGTGTAGGGGTAACGGTAGTATTACCGGTACCAGGAGCCGCAGAATCATCTCCATCGTTGGAACTGCTTACGTTTGGTGCTACATAATGCTGGGTGCATTTCTTTGTGGGCAGCGTATCTTTTGCGAAGTATTCCGTGACGCGCGGGCATCCGGAACCAGCCAACAGGCCACTTTCCCCGCAGATGGTCGCTTTTTCCACGGAAGCAGGCATATCGAAATCTTTGTATTCCAGATTTTCATGTATCCGGGACATGATATTCTTCCATAAGATCTTATGGTAATCGTGATAAATGCCTCCGGAAGGTAATTTTTCATTGTTGTCATAACCAGCCCAGATTGCACAGGTATAATATGGGGTAAATCCTGCAAACCATATATCGTTGTAAGATGAAGTCGTACCGGTCTTGCCGGCAACGGACATATTATCCAACTGGCAGGGAGTACCGGTACCTTCGGATACAACGTCCTCCATAGCACTGGTCAGCAGGTATGCGGTGCTGTCTTTAATTACCTGTGTAGTTTCCGGTGTGTTGTCCAAAACGATATTGCCATTCTGATCCAGTACTTTGGTGTAATAGATTGGCTTGGTATAGACACCGCCGTTTGCGATAGCCGCATAGGCAGCAGTCAGTTCGATGTCGGATACACCGTTGTAGATACCACCCAAAGCCAGTGGCTGGTAATTATCATTCTGCTGGGAAATCCTTGAAAAACCGAATTTCTCCAGATATTTGATACCCGCAGCCGGTGTAATCTCAGTGATGCACTTTACTGCGACCACGTTGACAGAATTGATGATAGCATCGCGGATCGTGGTCTCACCCCGGTAGGAATTAGTATCCCAGTTGCTGACCGGACGTCCGCCCTCGTATGCGTAAGGCTCATCCACATAGGTGGTGGCCAGAGACTTGTCAAATTCGTTCAGGGCAGGTGCATAGGTTGACAAAATCTTAAAAGTAGAACCTGGCTGACGATAGGTGCTCGTGGCACGGTTCAGCGTCAGGCTGGCGGTCTTTTCACCGCGTCCGCCCACGATAGCTTTGACATAACCTGTATGCTGATCCATGATAGCCACGGAAGACTGGGGTTGTGGTGAGAAGGAGCAGCGCTCTGCCAGTAATTCATCACCATCTTGCATAACAGAGGCTTTGTAGGCGTCGATATGTGCCTGAGCATCTTCCTGGGAATCAAAAAGCAGGTCAAAGTCAGCACTTTCGTTTTCCACAAAATAGGCAGCCATCATTTCCTGACTGTAATTCGCCGTAGTGCCATCCGCTTTTGTGAGGGACAAGGCCCAGTCGATACCGTACTGTGTGCCAGCAGGGAAGTTTTCTTCGTTAGAATATTCATCATCACAGATCTGCTGAATATCCTGATTCTGTGTGGTATAAATGCGGAGCCCGCCGCTATACAGTGCCTGATAAGCCTGAGATTCGCTGTAGCCCTTTTGTTCTTCCAGGTCCGTGACGATTTGTTTGGTCAATTCATCTACGAAATAAGAATAAACGGTGCTTTCCTCAGCCTGACTCTGGGCAGCCGCTGCGATACGGTCATACACATTGTCGGCCAGACATTCATCTGCCTGTTCCTGTGTAATGTATTTCTGCTCCACCATATCAGTCAGAACCTTCTGGCGTCGTTCTGCATTGTAGTCAGGATGGCGGATAGGATTGAATCGGGAAGGATTCTGGCTGATGCCCGCAATAACAGTTATTTCGGAAAGCGTCAGCTCCCACACGTCTTTGTTAAAATAAGTTTTGGCAGCCGCCTCCACGCCATAAGCTCCGGCGCCAAGATTGATGGTATTCAGATAATTTTCCAGAATAATATCCTTGTCCTGCAGTTTTGCCTCCAGCTGTACGGCCAGATACTGTTCCTGGAATTTCCGCCGCAGACGCTCCAGCAGAGTGTTTTCTTTGGTCCAGTCGGTGAAGACATTATTTTTCAGCAACTGCTGCGTTATGGTGCTGGCACCTTCGGTAAAATGAAAGCCATTGCCGATGCCTACCACTGCCGCACGCAGGATACCCTGAAAGTCGATGCCGTTATGTTCGTAGAAGCGGGAATCTTCGATAGCAACCACCGCATGCTGCAGATCCACAGGAATCTGATCCAGGGATACGGACATACGGTTGGCATTGGGTGCGGTAAGTTTCTGGAGCTGATTTCCCTCTGCATCATAGATAAAGGTCGCATAACCGCTGGGCATGATGTTAATATCATCCACATCCGGTGCACTGTCCATAAGTCCGCGGATGATGCCGAAAACACCACAGCCGCCCACGACAATCAGTACGATAAAACATATAAAAAAGATTCTCAAAAAAGAAACTCCGGCTTTTTTCCCAATCATAGGGGACTTGGATGTGAGTGTCTTTCGCTTTTTTGAGACATTGCGTTTACTAAAATTCATGTGATAGCCTCCTTATTAATTCGTAACTGTTCAGTATCTGACCTACTGCATAGTTACAATTCTTTTATTATAACAAATCTGAAATTCAAAACCAACCCCCAAAGATAAAGTTCACAGATTCGTAAGAGTATTATCTTCACAGATAAGGGAAAATCGTGTAAAATGTGTGACAGGAGGATGAGTATGCTGGAAAAATATATGACAGTCTATGCGGGCGGATCCGGTGAGATCGTGGAGAAAAAGTCGCGGTTTATCGCCAATGTTGCACTGGTGCACACAGAGGAGGAAGCCATCGCATTTATTGATAAGATGAAAAAGAAGTACTGGGATGCCAGGCACAATTGTTCTGCCTATGTGATCGGGGAACATGATGAGATCGTCCGGTGCAGCGATGACGGTGAGCCGGGCGGAACAGCAGGACGTCCTATGCTGGATGTCCTTTTAGGGGAAGGGCTTAAGAATACGGCGGTGGTGGTCACCCGGTATTTCGGCGGCACGCTTCTGGGTACCGGAGGTCTGGTACGGGCTTATTCTAAGGCTGTGCAGGAGGGCCTGGCGGGGAGCACTATTATTGAGAAGCAGTTGGGACGTATCTTATGGGTTACTACGGATTATGTGGGTATCGGGAAATTGCAGTATCTGTTCGGTGTGGAGAGTATTCCCACCCTGGATTCGGAATATACGGATCTGGTCAAATTAAAAATCCTCATCCCTGCAGCAAGAGTGGGGTCCATGGAGAAGGCCATTACGGAGGCCACCAATGGAAAGGCACGAATGCAGAGGGATGAGGAGATTTATTTTGCCATTTTGGACGGAAAAATTTTAACCGGGGAGGATTTGTCCCAGGATTAATTTTTTAGCATTTTTCCGGTTCTGGATAATCAACACCCTGGGTGTCGACGGTCACAGTTTTGATGACCTGTGGGTTGAGTGGCTTATCGCTGTAGTCTACATCCACTGCTGCGATTTTGTTTACCACATCCATGCCTTCGGTGATTTTTCCGAATGCTGCGTAGGCACCATTTAAATGTGGTGAGAGCTGATGCATAATGAAGAACTGTGATCCTGCGGAATCCGGGCTCATGGCTCTTGCCATGGAAAGTACGCCTGGCTCATGGGACAGGTCATTTTTGAATCCGTTCTGTGTGAATTCGCCCTTGATCTGGTATCCCGGGCCACCCATGCCGGTTCCGTCCGGACAGCCGCCCTGGATCATGAAGCCGGAGATAACGCGGTGGAAGATCAGGCCGTTGTAAAAGCCTTTTTTCACCAGAGAGATAAAGTTGTTGACAGTATTAGGGGCGATCTCCGGATATAATTCCGCTTTCATCACATCGCCGTTTTCCATAGTAAATGTTACGATTGGGTTTGACATATTTAATACTCCTTTTCTTGTTAAGGCTATAAAGTGGATTCTGGTCAGGGGACGCTGCCGCCGGGAGCATAATATATCACACAAAGGCGTGCAACGCTCCGGCAAGCTATCTGCCAACTGCGACTAAGCGGCTCAGGAGAGCCTTCGCCGCCAAGTCTCCGTAGGCAGAGGATCTCGCCTCCGCTAAAAGCGCCCGCTGATTTCTTTGCTTAGATATATTATGCCCCCGGCAGCAGTTGGCGATTCGCTGGCCAAATGAACTTAAACCTTATTCTGTCGTCCATTATAATATGAATAAAAGAATGGTGCAAGTGGGAAAAAGGTGTGATATACTAAAGCGTAAAGAAAACCGTTAAGAGGATCTAAAATAGTTAACAAGCATTCCAAAAACAATCGGCAGCCATCTATACCAGCCGCTGCGGGCGACACACTATCTCGAAGCAAATGATCGGCGTGCGCCTTTAGCGCAGGCGAGATCCTCTGCCTACGGAGACTTGGCGGTGAAGGCGCTCCTGAGCTATAATGTCCTTGGATCAGTTCTGCGCATTTACTGCGCAGAACGTGAGAAAATGATTCAGGAGTGCATAAATCCCATCGCCGAAGGCGATTTTCATGGATTTATGCATGCTACTGTGAAACAGTAGCAGATAGCTTGCCGGAGCGTTGCACGCTTTTGCTGAGATAGTGTGTCGCCCACAGCGGCGTCCGCCCGAAACAACCCAAACGGCATAACAACATAACGCCATAACAAAATAAACAAGGAGTTAATATATATGAAAGTAAATTTCAGTGTCAAAATGCAGGTGATGTACATGTATGACTTTCTTATGTCCCATACCTACCGGGGGCCGGCGGGACTTATCAGTGTGGGGATTGGAATCGCAGCATTTGTATTATGCTTTTCTACCATCGGAAAGGTACAGATTCCCTTTACACTGTGTTACGGATTCATCGGAATCTTATCCCTTTTTTATCTTCCATTCACCTTATATCAAAAAGCACAGAAACAGGTGCGGGGAGTGCCTATGTTCAAGAAGCCGCTGGATTATACCATAGATAAACTGGGGATATCCACCAAACAGGAAAACGAGCAGGCATTTGTGGAATGGAAAGATATAGTGAAAGTCAGAGCCACGAAAAGAAGCGTTATTGTATATATGACCAAGGTGCGTGCGTTTGTTTGGCCAAGGGAATGCATGGGGAATCAGTATGACACACTGGTCAAACTGATGAACAGTGCACTGCCGAAAGAAAAAATAAGATTAAAATAGGAGTTACCATGATAATAGAAACAGCGAGTGCCCAGGAGACGTTTGCGCTGGGCAGGAAAATCGGTGAGCAGGCGAAGCCGGGACAGATATACACCCTGATTGGGGATCTGGGTGTGGGCAAGACCGTGTTTACCCAGGGGGTGGCACAGGGGCTGGATATCACAGAGCCGATCAGCAGCCCCACCTTTACCATTATACAGGTGTATGAAGAAGGACGCCTGCCCTTTTACCATTTCGATGTGTACCGTATCGGAGATGTGGAAGAGATGGAGGAGATCGGGTACGACGATTATTTCTTTGGAGAAGGTATCTGCCTTATTGAATGGGCGAATCTGATCGAAGAGATTCTGCCGGAGAATATTATTCAGATCACCATAGAAAAAGATCTGGAGAAAGATTTCGACTATCGCAGGATTACTATAGAAGGGGTGGACATAATATGAAGATTTTAGGACTGGACAGTTCCGGGCTGGTGGCTTCTGTGGCACTGGTGGAAGATGATGTCCTGTTAGCAGAATATACAGTTAATTATAAGAAAACACATTCCCAGACCTTACTGCCAATGCTGGATGAGATCGCAAAGATGATCCAACTGGATCTGGAGACGGTGGATGCCATTGCGGTAGCGTCTGGTCCGGGGTCCTTTACAGGACTGCGCATCGGCTCGGCTACAGCGAAAGGGCTGGGGCTGGCACTTGGAAAGCCGCTGGTATCCATCCCTACGGTGGATGCACTGGCTTACAATCTCTATGATTCCAAGTCTATGATCTGCCCGATCATGGATGCCAGAAGGAATCAGGTATACACTGGCATCTATTGCTTTGAAGGGCATGAACTGCAGGTATTGGCAGAACAGAGGGCTGTAGATATCAAGCAGGTCATAGAAATATTAAATCGCGGCGGCAGGGAAGTGGTATTTCTTGGGGATGGCGTGCCGGTATATAAAGATATTATCGCAGAATGCATGACAGCACCTTATTCCTTCGCACCAGCACATGTGAATAAACAGAGGGCGGCGGCAGTGGCGACACTGGCCCAGCGGTATGTGGCAGAGGGGAAAATGGAGTCAGCCGAAGAACACCAGCCGGATTACCTGCGCAAGTCCCAGGCAGAGCGGGAGCGGGCAGAAGTAGAGAAAAAGGAACAGGAACAGACATGATCATACGTGAAATGGAAATGGACGATATAGAGCGCGTGGCGGAGATCGAAGCACAGAATTTCGCCAAGCCCTGGACAGCCGTAGGACTTTTTACTTACTTTATGCGGGAAGATGCCAAATTTTTTGTGGCTGTGGAGGACGAGGAGGTCGTAGGCTACTGCGGCGTACTGATTTCTATAGATGAAGGCGACATCACCAACGTTGCCGTGGAAAAATCCCGGCAGGGTAAGGGCATCGGCACGGAACTGGTGCAGGCGATGATCCATAATATGGAAGAGGCAGGGGTTACCACGCTGCATCTGGAAGTGCGCGCCAGCAATGAGAACGCCAGAAAACTCTACGAGAGGGCAGGCTTTTTGCAGGATCATATCCGCAAAGAATATTACTCCGAACCTACAGAGGATGGAATTGCCATGAGTAGAAGACATTCCCACTAGGATTTTGACGGTTTCTCCTATATACTGATAATTGTAGCAAAGAGAAACTGCAAAAAGGGAGGAACTACAAATGATGTGTAATAAATGTGGAAGAGAACTTATTACAAAAAACGAAATACCTGGAACTGGATTTGTTACGTGCAATGTAGAGTGGGGATATCCTTCCGCAAAGGATGGCGAAACCCATACCTTTACCTTGTGCGAGGATTGTTACGATCAGATTGTCCGGGAATTTCAGATACCCGTTGACCGAAAAGAAAGAATAGAACTTATATAAGGTATAAATTATGTTAGATGTTTGTTTATTAGGTACCGGTGGCATGATGCCCCTCCCCAGGAGGTGGTTGACTTCACTTATGACCCGCTATAATGGAAGCAATCTTATGATAGACTGCGGGGAAGGTACACAGATAGCGGTAAAAGAAAAAGGCTGGTCCTTCAAGCCCATCGATGTGATCTGTTTCACGCATTATCATGCAGATCATATCAGTGGGCTTCCTGGCATGCTCTTAAC
>JAQUWF010000151.1 GCA_028692975.1 Lachnospiraceae bacterium | reverse complement strand
AATGGAAGATATTCTTCCGCATTACCCTGCCGAATCTGCTTCCGTCGCTATATACCATTACGGTACTTTCTTTTTTGAATTCCTTTAAGGTATTTCGCGAGGCCTATCTGGTGGCGGGGAATTATCCTGATGACAGTATGTATTTACTCCAACATTTATTTAACAACTGGTTTCGGGACTTGTCCATAGATAAGATGGCGGCGGGTGCGGTAGTGATGACGGTGGTGATCTTTGTGGCTGTATTGATTTTGACAAAGACGTGGGGCAGACAGGAGGATGCAGATGGGAAATAAAGTGAAAAAAGTTATTTTCTGGATCGTGATCCTGTTTTTGTGTTTTATCGCCTGTTATCCGGTCTGGTTTCTGATCACCGGGTCACTTATGGGGCAGTCGCAGTTGCAGCAGGTGCTTGGTCCGGCTTTGGAAAATGGTGATGGATACGTGTCCTTTCCGATCCTCCCCCTGTACCCGACTCTGCGCCATTATGTGGGGATCCTTCTGGATTCTCCGGAATTTTTTTCCATGTTCTGGAATTCGGTGAAAATAGCAGGTGGTATTTTGCTGGGACAGGTGATCGTAAGTGTTCCGGCAGCATGGGGATTTGCCCGGTTCTCCTTTCCGGGGAAACGTGTGCTGTTCCTGCTGTATATTGTCTTGATGATGATGCCCTTTCAGGTCACCATGCTGTCCAATTATCTGGTCATGGACGGTCTGGGACTTTTGGATACGTTGTGGTCGATTATCCTTCCGGGGATATTTTCTACCTTTCCGGTTTTCTTGATTTATCGGTTTTTCACAGGGATTCCAGAGGCACTAATGGAATCGGCGAGACTGGATGGGGCTGGGGAATGGCAGATTTTCTTTCGGTTGGGGCTGCCGCTTGGATCGGCGGGCATCATATCTGCCATGGTCCTTGGCTTTTTGGAATACTGGAATCTCATCGAGCAGCCCCTGGCTTTTTTGAAGGATAAAAGCAACTGGCCCTTGTCTTTGTACCTTCCGGAGATCAGCTTGAGTCAGGCGGGAAGTGCTTTTGTGGCATCAGTGCTCGCTATGATCCCGGCACTTTTTATATTTATTGTAGGCAGAGACTATCTGGAGCGGGGCATTGTGGCAGCTGCGGTAAAGGAATAAGAGGAGTTATATTATGGAAGAAATAAAAAAATGGAAGGCGCCGGAAGGATGGATGGAATGGTTTCAGCGTCTGTGCAGAAATAAACTGGTGGGAGCCTTCACGCTTTTCCTTTGCGTCATGGTGGGATTTACTGCCCTTTCACGGGCGGCGGCCAGCTTTACCGTACCCCAGGTGACTACCACGAAGCCCCTGCGCAAGGTGATCGAGCATCAGGTCAGCGCGGAGGGAAAGGTGGAACAAAATCTGGAGCAGGCGGTATTTACGGAGGAAAATCAGATCGTGGAGACCGTCTATGTGCGGGAAGGGCAGCAGGTGGCAGCTGGCGATCTGCTGTTTGCCTTAAATAAAGAACAACTGGGCAAGACCATTGATACTATGAAACAGGAGATAGAAAAACTCAAACTGGGCAATGGAGATTTACGAAGCCAGGCGGCGGTGAGCCAGCGGCAGAAGGATACGGCAAAGGCGCGTGCCCAGGAGGATTATGATACAGCGGCCAGCAATGGGGATCAGGCCATCTCTTATGCGGCTGACGAATTGAACCGTGCCCGGCAGGCATTGCAGGATTTCCTGGATAGCAGTGGAAATGCTTCGGAGGGGAATGATGCGGTGGCAGAGCAGTTGGCGCAGAATTGTCAGGAGCAGGAGGCTTTGGTGAGCCAGTGTGAGACGGCCATGGCACAACTTCCGCCAGATGCCACAGAAGCAGAGCGGTCCGCCGGTGAACAGAAACTCTCGGATGCGCAGGCTGGTCTGGAGAAGGCACAGGCGGCACTGGAAACGTACCAACAGCAGCAGGCAGCATCGGCAGAGAACGATGCACAGACCCAGAGGAACCAGCTGGAGGCGGATGTGGCGGCGAAGCAGCAGGCTTACGAGGAAGCGGTAAAGACAAAAGAACAGAATCTGACCATGGCCGAGCGTGCCATACAGGACGCGGAAGCGGGAACCGCTACAGACAGCACGGCTACGACCAACGAGATGGATATGGAGGCAAAACAGAAATCCGTGGATGAACTACAGGCGATCCTGGACCAGGATGGCAAGGTCACGGCGGCGGTGGACGGTGTGGTGACAAAACTGGATATCACCACAGGTGGACTGACCGCCCAGACAGCGGCGGTGACCCTGGCGGATATTTCCTCCGGCACGACATTTACGGCAAAGATCACAGCGGAGGACGCCAAATACGTGGCGGCAGGTTCGGAAGTCACATTGCAGCCCACATCAGGAGGAAAGTCAGTGGAAGGGCTAATCGTAGATTCTATCCTGCCGGATACAGAGGATGCCAGTCTGCAAAAGGTGACGGTGGCATTGCCAAAGGGTGAACTGCCCATTGGAACCAGCGCCAACATGAAGATATCCCAGAAGTCAGAGGACTATCCATTGTGCGTGCCCACCAGTGCATTACATATGGATAACAATCAATATTATGTGCTGGTGCTCCAGGAGACGGAAGGGGTTCTCGGTGCCTCTTACACATCTGTGCGCATCGATGTATCTGTGCAGGATAAGAATGCAGAGTATGCCGCATTGGGAGAGGGCAGTATCACCAATGACAATGATGTGATCCAGAAGTCTGACCGGGATATTACAGCAGGCGGCACCGTCCGTCTGGCACCATCGTGAAGGGGCGGCTGCTTTTGTGCCTGCTCTGCTTTGCCCTGATGACCGGTATAGTACAGGAGCAGAAGGGCATCTGGGACAGGCCGACGCTGGTAAAAGAGGGCGGCTGCTGGGCCAAATCGGATATACAGCAGATCCGGGAGTCGGAGGACGCACAGGAGATACCGATGGACTTTACGGCCTGGGGCCAGCGAAATGCTCAGATGATTACCGGGAACGGTATGGAACGGCAGGAGGAAGGCAAGGTCCTGGAACTTATGGGAAGCAGTGCCAATGTACTGCGCGGTGGGACCGTATTGCAGGCAGAAGATAAGGAAGGATGTCTGATCGGAAGTACACTGGCACAGAAACTTTTCGGCAGCACAGAGGCAAAAGGCCAGTATGTCCGGTATGGAGAGAGGAACCTGCGTATTGCGGGGGTACTGGAGTCTTATCCAAACGTGCTGGTGGTCCAGTGGGATGGCGTCCATGACTCGGTGTTAAACCGCATAAGCATTTCCGGGGAGGCACAGTCCACAATCGATGCATTTTCGCTGCGCAACAGTATCACGCCGGTCAGGGCGGAATATAGTATGTGGAAGGATGAGGCAACACTTTTGTATAACTTGCTGCCCTTTTCGTTTTTGCTGTGGATGGTGTATGTCTGCCTGCATATGCGCAGGGAGTGGATCTCCCGGAAGGGCTACGCGCTGCCGCTGTATCTGGTCATGCTTGCAGCAGTGGTGATCTTTTTCCGGTGCTTTCCGATTGATCTGGAAAGCCTGCGGGACTTCATGCCTGGCAAATGGTCGGATTTCTCTTATTATGGTACTTATATACAGAGTAAGATGCAGGCGGCTGACCTGCTGGACAGTATGGAAAAGACTGTGGTGGAGCAGGCCATGACGGCAGGACTGATGCCTCTGAAGGGACTTGTTCTGGTCGGGGAACTTATTTTTCTGGATTTCTGTGTTAAATATAGAAAAAAATGAAAAAAGAAAGAAATCCATGGTAAAATAAATATGGTAAATAAACCCCATTGTCTCTTAGAAAGAAGAGGTGAAGACCATGTGGACAGAACTTTTACAGAAGAACATCACATCGATTGCGGACCTGAGCGATAAATTGAAATTGTCACCCCTCTCATTGGAAGAACTGGAACAGGTGACCCGGCGTTTTCCCATGTCGATTACACCTTATTATCTGTCCCTGATCGATTGGGAGGATGAGCAGGATCCTATTCGGAACATGTGCATTCCGTCCTTGCAGGAACAGAATATGACAGGGGCTTTTGATACCAGCGGGGAAGCCACCAACACGAAACTTACAGGTATCCAGCACAAGTACAGACAGACGGCGCTGATTCTTTCCACCAGCCAGTGTGCCATGTACTGTAGACATTGCTTCCGCAAGCGGGTGGTGGGTATTTCCGATGAGGAGATCAATGCAAATTTTGACCAGGTGGCAGATTATGTACGGTCACACAAAGAAATCAGCAATGTGCTGATCAGCGGCGGGGACAGTTTTCTCATGACGGATGAGTGGATCGAGCAGTATCTTGCAACCTATTCGGCCATGGAGCATTTAGATCTGATTCGTTTCGGCACAAGGACACCGGTTACTTTTCCGGAGCGTATTTTGAGTGATGATCATCTGTTGGAGATACTCGAAAAGTATCAGCAGCGGAAACAAATCTTTGTGGTGACGCATTTCAATCATCCGAGAGAGATTACCAGACAGTCTGCGGCGGCGGTAGAGCGGCTGCGCAAATGCGGTATCGTGGTGCGCAATCAGACGGTCCTGCTGCGGGGTGTCAATGATGATGGAGAAGTGCTGGGACAGTTGTGTAAGAATCTGACTTCTATAGGAGTGGCGCCCTATTACATTTTCCAGTGCCGGCCGGTCTCAGGGGTAGGCGTGCATTTCCAGGTGCCTTTGGAAAAAGGCTATCAGATCGTAGAAAAAGCCAAGAGTATGCAGAGCGGTATGGGGAAATGTATGCGTTATATCATATCCCATGTGACCGGAAAGATTGAGCCTCTTTATCTGGAAGAGGACAATACCATGTGCTTCAAGTACCATCAGGCCAAGGCTGAAAAAGATATAGGGCGGGTATTCAAAAGAAAATTAGAGCCCGGCCAGACCTGGCTGTAGAAAAACAAATATAAAGCGTAAATCCAATTTCCGGGTTTACGCTTTTTACGTTGACAGAATTTATGAAAGGTAATGAAATGGCGTGTGAAAATGAGAAAATGGGGAGTATATTGCCGCCGCCTTATGTATGTTTAAGACAGGATCTTGACAATGTAAAGATTGGAGACTATAATGTTGACAGTGTAAAATTATGGAGGGAATCATGGAAAAAAAGAGCTATCATCATAAGAATTTGAAAAATGACCTCATAGAAAAAGGGATTGAATTGGTTGACGAGTATGGGATAAACCAATTATCTCTTCGCAAGGTAGCGCAGGCTTGTAATGTAAGCCATGCGGCTCCATATAGTCATTTTTCAAGCAAAGAACAGTTGCTTCAAGAAATGCAGTTATATATTACCAATCAGTTTGCAGAGGTCTTGGAAGATACGGTATCAAAATATCAAAACACGCCAAATTTTCTGATTGAGTTTGGAAAAGCATATATTTCTTTGTAACTGTTCAGTACCCCATTAGTCAAAAGTGATTTCTGGGGTACCTGCTATTGCATTTTGAATTGCTTTGTAAGCATTAATTCCATGCTTTTTTGCAGTTCCTACGTAGGACATAATTG
>JAQUWF010000150.1 GCA_028692975.1 Lachnospiraceae bacterium | reverse complement strand
AGTATTACGGCGAATATTACGGACAGGACGACACTAAATAAGGGAGGAACCAGCAATCATGGAGAGTAAGAAAACAACAATTCTTTTAGCCGTATTGTGTATACTCCTTGCGGGCGCAACGGCGTTCTTATATTTGACCAAAGACAGGCAGGGTCCGGAAATCAAATTTTCAGCAGATATTCCTTCCTATACAGAAGGACAGGATACAGCAGTGCTTCTGACGAACGTGACTGCATATGACGCAAAAGACAACGATGTGACCAACATGGTCAAAGTGGACTCGGTTACTCCGCTTCTTGACGGTGTCAGCGCGAAAGTATCTTATATCGTAAAAGACAGCAGCAACAACATTACCACGGCAGTACAGACTGTGACTTACAACGGTAATGGCGAGGGGAAAATTGTTAAACCGGAAGAAACTACTGCGACACCTGAGGAAGAAGATAACACAGAAGATGTAGCAGCGGAAGACGAGGGAACAACGGAGCCGGAAACAACGGCCACTCCGACACCAACCGAGACACCTGCTGAGGATGCAACTATACCGGTACTGGCACTGACCCAGACGGCGGTTACGCTTAAAAAGGGCGAAACCTTCCGGTATTATAATTACATAAAGTCTATGACAGATGATAAGGACAGCAGCGATTATCTGGCACAGCATATCCATGTAGATGGAGATACAGATACAAATTCCAAGGGTACAAAAGAAGTGAAATACTATCTTATCGATAGCGATGGAAACCAGAGTAAAACACAGACTCTGACCTTGACAGTACAGTAAGATAAAATGAAAAGAATGGAAGCGTAGATAAATGGAAAATCAGAAAAATATAGGCAAGTGGGATAAATTATGGATTAAACGCGCCCTGATACTGGCGTTTATGGATGTGCTTATTTTGTTTGCTTCCTATTTTTGTGCATTATGGATACGATTTGATTTTGTATTTCACAGTATTCCCAAAGAATACTTATATGGCTATTTTATGAGCATGCCTTTCTGCATTATCAGCGCGCTGATTATTTTTTACTGTTTCCGTCTGTATCACAGTATCTGGCGGTTCGCCAGCATCAGTGAACTGGGACGGATCATGGGAGCATATATTGTCTTCTTCGTGATCTATCTGGCTGGAAACATGGTCATGAAAACGAACATGCCTCTTTCCTATTACTTCATCGGCTGGCTGCTCAGTTTTGCAGCGGTGACGGCCATGCGTTTCTCTTACCGTCTACTGCGTTTTGCACGCAGCAGTGTAAGTCAGAAAAACGGAACGGTAAAGATTATGATCATCGGTGGCGGACAGGCCGGAAGGACACTGATCCACGAGATCGTGGCCAGCGACCATATGCATGGCCAGGTCTGCTGTGTTATCGATGACAATGCCAATAAAAAGGGACGTATACTGGAGGGTATCCCCATCGTGGGAAACCGTTACGACATCCCGGACATGGTGGCAAAATATAACATTAACCGTATCATCTTTGCTATCCCCACATTGACAGGGACAAGCAAGAAGGAAGTCCTTCACATCGCTCAGGAGACTGGATGTGAGCTGCAGACGGTACCTGGTATCTACCAGCTGGTCAACGGGGAAGTAAGCGTAAGCACCCTGCGCCATGTGGAGATCGAGGACCTGCTGGGACGTGATTCCGTAAAGGTAGACTTAAGTGAGATATACGACAGCATCCGCGGGAAACGGATCATGGTCACCGGAGGTGGCGGATCTATCGGAAGCGAGCTCTGCCGGCAGATCGTTAAGGGAAGCCCGGCACTTTTGATTATTTTCGACATTTATGAAAATAATGCTTACGACATACAGCAGGAGCTGAAACGGAAATATCCGGAGATGCATATCGAGACACTGATCGGTTCTGTGCGGAATACCAACCGTGTGAACTGGGTCATGGAGCATTACCATCCGGAATATATCTTCCATGCGGCAGCGCATAAACATGTACCGCTCATGGAGCAGAGCCCTAACGAAGCAATCAAGAATAATGTATTCGGTACATATAAATTAGCCAGAGCGGCGGCGGCTTACGGAGTAAAGCGTATGCTTCTGATCTCCACAGACAAAGCCGTAAATCCCACCAACATCATGGGCGCATCCAAACGTCTCTGTGAGATGGTGGTACAGATGATGAACCGTCTTTCCGAGACCGAATTCGTCGCCGTGCGATTCGGCAATGTACTGGGCAGCAACGGCAGCGTTATCCCGCTGTTCAAGAAACAAATCGCCCAGGGCGGCCCGGTCACTGTGACCGACCCCAATATCATCCGGTACTTTATGACTATACCGGAAGCGGTATCTCTGGTGCTGCAGGCAGCGACCTACGCCAACGGCGGAGAGATCTTCGTCCTGGATATGGGCGAGCCGGTGCGCATCGACGATATGGCAAGAAACCTGATCCGTCTGTCCGGGTACGAACCGGATGTGGATATACCGATCGTTTATACGGGACTTCGTCCAGGCGAGAAATTATTTGAAGAATTGCTCATGGATGAAGAAGGCTTGAAAGAAACAAAGAACAAAATGATCCACATCGGCATGCCGATCCAGATGGATGATGAGAAATTCCAGCAGCAGCTGGAAATGCTGGAAACAGTAAGTAAGAATGAGAGTGAAGAAACGAAGAAGATCGTGGCAGAAATCGTGCCTACGTATCATCCGCAGTTTTAGAGGGAACAGCGCTACTGCAGACAAATTATCTCTCTGCAAAGGCGTACAACGCTTCATCGAACTATCTGCCAACTGCGACTAAGCAGCTCAGGAAAGCCTTCGCGGCTAAGTCTCCGTAAGCAGAGGATTTCGCCTACGCTAAGAGCGTACGCTGATTTCTTTGCATAGAGATAATGTGTCTGCAGTAGCGCTTGTCCCGCCTAAAACTGCGGATGATACGTAGTTTTAGGAAACGGACGAACAGCAGGCCACAGACCCGTCTGCTGCGCAGACTATACGCTGCTAAAGCAGCTCCTGTCTGAGACTGTTGGGCGATTCCGCCCAATAGAATAATAGAAATACATCCCTTAGCAGGTAAACCTGCACAGTCTGTTTTTCTATTATCCTGCTGTTCTGAATGATAATACAAATTTCAAGCAACTCAAATCGTCGCCTTGCCGCGTTTGAGGAATTGGATGTGATACTGCGTTAAAGATTCGTCTGAGTGAAGACGAAATGGCGAAGCACATCCATTTTCAAACATGTGCTGGCTGAAAAGCCAGCTTTTTTTATTGGAAACAATTACATAGGCAAGGGATATAACATAGTGCGAGAGGAACCGACATGTGGTATGTAGTTCAGGTGAGAACCGGCACGGAAGAGAGTATCCGATCACAATGCGAGAATCATATCTCGGAAGCAATACTAGATCGGTGCTTTATCCCTTATTACGAAGAAAAAAGACGTATCCGGGGAGAATGGACGCTGAAAAGAAAAGTCCTGTTCCCTGGGTATATTTTTGTTGTAACTGAATATTTGGAAGATCTGTACGAGAAACTGCGCACGGTCATTGGAATGACCAAGGTGCTGAAGACAGGGGAAGCATTCGTACCCTTATCGGAGAAGGAAGTTGATTTTTTGAAAGACTTCGGCGGGGAAGAACAGGTTGTGGAGATGTCGGAAGGTGTTATTGAGAACGACAAAATCCTGGTGCAGTTCGGACCGTTAATGGGACGGGAAGGGTTGATAAAAAAGATCGACCGACATAAGAGGAAGGCGTATTTGGAGTTGGAAATGTTCGGCAGGATCATGAAGGCCGAGGTTGGGCTGGAGATTGTGGCGAAGATGGAAGAAGTTGGAAGATATTAATATGGAAGAAACGCATTGAGAAAGTCCCGGGAGGGGCTTTTTTTGGTGCGGGAAAATAGATTTGAAGAGGAGAGAGAGTTAGAACGCAATAAAAAATAGATTTTCAGGAGAATGTGAAATGAATTGTCAGTTGAAAAGGATTATGGAATGTATCGAAGGTTCAGTTGTATGTGTACTTGATAGCCAAAGATCAGAGTACCAAAGCGGAAGTGAATTGCTTGCTAGTTTAGAGGGCAAATACGTTCTTACTTCAATAGCAGCAGAAGATAGTAAAGTAGTTGTTACTGTAAAACTGGATACTACGATCCCGAATGACTTAAATGCAGACTGGGTAAAAGAACATGTTGCTCAGTATGGTAAAGAGCCTGAATTTTTTTGATATTTGAAGCGTTATAGCAAAGGGGAGAGAACAGGTAATGTCTAATGATAATAAGAAGATAAAAAAAATCATGGCAATTACAACCGCTGTTATCGGTGGAGCCTATATTGCATTAAGAATAATTGGAAATAAGAAGAAGGGCAATTCTGTATATTCAAATGAACCAGAACAACAAAATAAAATGACTGGAAAAAAGGTTGTTTTTATTCAAGATGATAAAGACCCAGTAAATGCAGATGGGGTGCGAGGTCATCTGGAAGCTGTTGGTGGTATAGAGTACACACAAGGATTTTATGAGAAATATGTAAAAAGAGCAATAGACGTTGTGCTTTCTTTTGGCGGATTAGTAGTATTATCACCAATCTATGCTGGAATAGCACTGGCTATAGTTATTGATGATCCGGGACCTGTGCTGTTTACTCAAAAAAGAGTGGGACAAAACAAGGAATATTTCAAACTACATAATTTAAGGGCTGCTTAAGAGAAAACACTACATATTGTGTTTATGAGTTATAATAACCACTATATATAGTGGTTGTACAAAACACGGTGAGCAGTTTAAGAGCAAACCGTTTATGGGTGTACAGTACATGAAGATTTAGAGTAGAAACTCTGATTCGACTATGTAACCCCTTATTAGCGGTCGTAGCACTCAGCCGATATTATTTCAAAGTAGTAGTTTTCTCGAACCCCTGGCTAAATAACATTTTCAGAATACCTGATGAGCATATCATCCCAATGGTGTGCTAATCAGATCTCCTGAAAAGGCGATCTATGACAACTAAATAAAAAAGAGCCACCGCAGTTAAATGCGGCAGCCCCAACAATGCAGATTTTACTCAATGCGACTGGCCAACAAAAGAATGTGGTGTGGTCTTCCGGTAACGGAATACTCCTCACATTTGTAAGCACCGGATGAGTGTAGAATGATGCTGCCTTCTTCGATTTTAAATCGATGCATACGCAGGTCTTTGTTACTCAATCCAAGGTTGATTTGCACCTTACTCCCAATAGGCGTAAGTTCTGCATCAGCCTCCATGGTTTTTGTCATGGGTGAGCCATAAGCAGTGGTTTTCATTTGCAGTGTTACATGGTCTTCATAAAGCATATTAGTTTTCCTCCTTATTCTGTGGGTGCAAGAAAGCCGATCATTTCAGGCGATACATCTGCTTTGAACATGTCGACTTTGATGATTATGTTTCTGTTTGACGGGTAGCTGATTATTTCCTTGCAGCTGTAAAGATTACTACTCCAGAGAATGAGGGTACCTTCCTCCAGATAGAAGCAACCTTTTTCAAGGTCTCTGCATGAGATGGTTGGAGCGAATACTGGATATGGCTGCTCCTCAAAAATGA
>JAQUWF010000149.1 GCA_028692975.1 Lachnospiraceae bacterium | reverse complement strand
AATCAGTTCAATAATAGGAGGAATTTAAAATGGCACAAGAAGCATTAGGAATGGTAGAGACAAGAGGACTTACAGCAGCAATCGAAGCAGCAGATGCAATGACCAAAGCAGCTGAAGTTACCTTAGTGGGAACAGAGAAAATCGGTTCTGGTTTAGTAACCGTTATGGTACGTGGAGACGTTGGAGCTGTAAAAGCAGCAGTTGAAAGCGGATCCGCTGCAGCAAGCAGACTTGGTGAATTAGTTGCTACACACGTTATCCCAAGACCACACAACGATGTAGAAAAGATCCTTCCGTCTATTTAATTAAAGGAGTTCTATCATGGGTAAATCTTACGGCTTTATTGAAATTCCAGGTGTTGTTGCAGCGATGGATGCCCTGGATATCATGTGCAAGACTGCAGATGTAGAACTGGCTACCTGGGAGCGCAAGCTCGGTGGCCGGCTCGTTACCCTTGTTGTGCAGGGGGATGTGTCCGCAGTTACTCAGGCGGTTGAGACAGCAAATGAAAAGGCGCTCAAGGAACCTGTCTCACATGGTGTTATCGCTAATCCCCATGATGAAATAGTGAGATTGGTCGAAAAAAGTGCCAGCCGCTTCAAGTAGGAGGACGATACAATGGCAGCAACGAGAAAAACAACACCTGCAAAAACAGTTGCAGAGAAGAAGACAACTACAACTACAACAGTAGAGGTTAAAAAGGAGGAAAAAAGAATGTCACAGGAAGCATTAGGAATGGTTGAAACAAGAGGTTTGGTAGCAGCAGTTGAAGCAGCAGATGCTATGTGCAAAGCGGCAAACGTAACATTAGTAGGAACAGAGAAAATCGGTTCTGGTTTAGTAACCGTTATGGTACGTGGAGACGTTGGAGCAGTTAAATCTTCCGTAGAAGCTGGTGCTAACGCAGCATCCGGACTTGGTGAACTGATCGCTACACATGTAATCCCAAGACCACACACAGATGTAGAAATGATCTTACCGGCAATCAAATAAGTATTTTTTGTACAGATGTGAAGATTCCTCGCATTGTCTGTTTGACGGGCAATGCGATGAATCTATCTTTTAGAAAGAAGTAGGTGCTGAAGTGGAGACGAAGAATATCGAATTAATCACAAGAATGGTCATGGAGGCCATGGATAAAAACACGACTTCAAGCAATGGCTTTCTGGTACCGGTTGGTGTATCGGCGAGACACATTCATTTGACACAGAGTGACTTAGAGACATTATTTGGACCAGGTTATCAATTAACCAAAAAGAAAGACTTAATGGGTGGACAGTTTGCTTCTAACGAGACAGTTACCATCGTCGGATTGAAGCTTAGAGCAATAGAGAATGTCAGAATATTGGGGCCTGTACGTAAAGCAACCCAGGTAGAAATTTCCGCAACTGATTCCATCAAATTAGGGGTGAAAGCGCCAGTTCGTGAATCAGGTGATACAAAAGGATCTTCTCCTGTTGCAATCGTGGGACCGAAAGGTGCTATCTATTTGAAAGAGGGCTGTATCGTAGCCATGAGACATATCCATATGTCACCTGCAGATGCAAAAGCGGCTGGAGTACATAATGGCGATGTGGTATCGGTAAAGGCTGACAATGAACGCGGAACTATCTTTAATCATGTGAAGATCCGTGTGGATGATAGCTTTACTTTGGAAATGCATATTGATACAGATGAAGCCAATGCAAGTAAGATTGCACAGGGCTCTACTGTAACGATTATTAAATAATATATGCGGTAAGACTGGGTTTCCAGGATTCAGTCAAACTATATGATAGGAGGTTAACCATGATTGTTGGTAAAGTAGTGGGAAGCATTGTTTCCACACGCAAAAGTGATAAGCTGATTGGAAATAAATTCATGGTAGTGGAAGCACTGGATAAAATGAAAACGAATACCGAGCGATTGGTTGCCATCGATAACATCGGAGCCGGTGTTGGAGAAATCGTATTAGTTGCGCAGGGAAGCGCAGCCCGTATAGGCTGTGATATGGATAATGCACCAGTAGATGCAGCGATCGTTGGAATCGTTGATGATGGCATAGGATTGGAGTATTAATATGAACATAAAAGAACTAAGCAAAATCATTCAGGAAAATGGTGTTGTTGGCGCCGGTGGAGCTGGTTTTCCGACTTATGCGAAACTCGACGAACGTGCCAACACGATTTTATTGAATTGTGCAGAGTGCGAACCTCTGTTGAAGTTACATAGACAGTTATTGGAGCAACATGCATATGAGATCGCAAAGACCTTCAGCATGGTTGCGGATACGGTAGGTGCTGATGAGGCAATCATCTGTATCAAAAAGGAATATAAAGCAACCATTCAGGCATTACATGCATGTATCGGTGAGTTCCCCAAGGTTCGTATCCATCTTTTAGATGGTGTTTACCCTATGGGTGATGAAGTGGTCATGATTTATGAGGCGACCAAGAAGGTTGTAAAACCAGGCGGGCTTCCTATTATGGAAGGTGTTGTGGTACTGAATGTTGAGACTGTATACAATATTTACCGTGCTATTGAGAAACAGGAGCCGGTTACCGATAAGGTTGTTTCTGTAGTAGCAGAAGTTTCCAAACCGGTTACCGTACGTGTACCTCTTGGATGTACCATTGAAGAAGTTGTAGCTTTGGCGGGTGTTGCCACGACAAAAGATCCGGTTTACTTTGTAGGCGGTCCTATGATGGGTAACATTGGTTCCGGTTCGCAGCCTGTGACCAAGACGACCAATGCAGTACTGGTACTTCCGCAGGATCATTATCTGGTGGAGAAGAAGCGTACCAAAGCTTCTATTTCCATGAATCGTGCCGCATCTATCTGTTGTCAGTGTCAGATGTGCACGGATTTGTGTCCACGACATGCACTGGGACATCCGATTCAGCCACATTTGTTTATGCGTGCTGCATCCAATAAGGATTTTCAGGATGTGAATCCGTTTATCAACACCATGTTCTGTTCCTCCTGCGGTTTATGTGAATTGTATTCATGTCCACAGGGCCTGGCTCCAAGGAGTCTTATGGCAGAATATAAACTGGGTCTTCGCAAGGCCGGAGTCAAGGTGCCACAGGGTGTGGTTCCAGCACCGGTACAGCCTTCCAGAGAGTATAGAAAAGCTCCCGAGGAAAGATTGGAAGCAAGACTGGGCCTTACAAAATATAACGTAGACGCTCCGCTCAATGATACGGTAGTGCCTATGAATAAGGTGAAAATCTTATTGAGCCAGCACATTGGTGCACCGGCAAAAGCCATCGTAAGCAAGGGTGATATGGTCACGGTTGGACAGATGATCGCACAGCCTGCAGATGGATTAAGTGTTGCTATTCATGCTTCTATCGACGGTAAAGTCGTTGAAGTGGCTGACTCTTATGTTGTGATACAAAAAGCGAAGTAGAAAGGACGTGGACTAAGTGAGTAAAGCAATTGGAATGATAGAATTTAAGACTGTTGCCAGCGGTATTACAGCAGCTGATACCATGGTCAAAACAGCAGAAGTTGATATTGTGGAAGCACAAACCGTTTGTCCTGGAAAATACATTGCTATTGTATCCGGCGACTTAAGCGCAGTAAAGGCAGCTGTAGATGCAGCTTCCGCACAATTCCCGGAACAGTTGATCGACAACTTTGTACTGGGCAATCCTCATGAGGATATTTTCCCTGCCATCTATGGCGCAACCAATATTGAAAAAGTCAGTGCTTTGGGTATTTTTGAGACCTACGACGCAGCTTCCATTATTGTGGCTGCAGATGTAGCGGCAAAAACTGCTATTGTTGACTTGATTGAACTTCGTATCGCAAAAGGTATGTGTGGCAAGTCCTACATGCTGATTACCGGTGAGGTTTCTGCAGTCAGCGCTGCTATTGAGAAATCAAAGACAGCGATTGCACCGAAGGGAATGTATTTGGATTCTTCTGTTATCGCACATCCGGATACACAGATGATCAAGTCTATTCTGTAAGTGAAGTACCTGAGATTCGAAAGGAGACAACGTGTATGCTGGCATTAGAGAGACGGAACCTTATTCTTGAAAAACTTCAGGAAGATAAAAGAGTTGTGGTCAGTGAACTGAGCCAGCTCTACAACGTGTCCGAAGAAACCATTCGAAGAGATTTAGACAAGCTTGATAAAGATGGTCTCGCCATAAAAAGTTATGGCGGTGCCATCATCAATGAGAATAATAATATTGATATGCCGTTTAATGTACGGAAAAAGAAAAACGTGGTTGGAAAGCAGAAGATTGCAGAGATTATTGCCAGTATGATTTCCAATGACGACCATATCATGATAGACGCCAGCACGACTGCTGTTTTTATCTGTAAAACTATCAAAAGCAAAGAGCGTTTGACGGTTATTACAAATTCCATCGAGAACATTATTGAATTATCCGATGTTTCCGATTGGAATATTGTTTCATCGGGCGGAGTCCTGAAAGAAGGATATCTGGCACTGGTGGGAACCAACGCAGTGGAGCGCATCGGTTCTTTTAATGTGGAAAAGGCTATTTTTTCCTGCAAAGGAATTGAATTGAAACGCGGAGTCACAGATACCAATGAACAGTTTGCCCAGATCAAGCATGCCATGATGAAGGCTTCAGATCAGGTCATACTTGCGGTGGACAGTTCCAAGTTTGGTAAGGTTTCTTTTTCCAAAATCGGAAGTTTTGCAGACATTGATGTGATTGTGACAGATAAGAATCCAGGCGCTGAATGGCTGCAGGCTTTCAAGCAGGAGGGTATTACCTGTTTATATCCGGAAGAATAGAGGTTAATCAATTATGAAAACATTTGAGATAAAAACGGTTATACATTTTGGAGACAATGCCTTAGAGCGTTTGACTCATTTACCATACAAGAGAGTGCTGGTTATCACGGATCCGTTTATTGCCAAGGGACCTATGATCAGTATGATAACGGATCCTTTGAAAAAGGGCGGTATCGAGTATGATATTTTTACAGACGTGGTACCGGATGCACCGGTGGAGAAGATCGTTGAGGGAGTGAAGAAATTCCTGGAATATCAGCCGGAAGCAGTTGTTGCTGTAGGCGGTGGATCTTCTATTGATTCTTCAAAGTCTATCCGTGAATTCGCATTGAAAATCAACAACTATGGAGAAGTTGGTCTGATCGCGATTCCTACCACCAGTGGTACGGGATCAGAGGTGACCTCCTTTGCAGTTGTAAACGATACTCAGGCACAGATCAAGTATCCGCTGGTTTCACCAAGCCTTACGGCTGATGAAGCGATTCTGGATGCGGAACTGGTCAAGAGCGTTCCTCCGTCCATTACGGCTGATACAGGAATGGATGTATTTACCCACGCGCTGGAGGCTTATGTCAGCACAGAGCATAATGAATTTTCCTCCGCTCTGGCTGAAAAATCTATTGAGATCTGTGGTGTATTCCTGCTTCGTGCTTATTTAGACGGCAATGATACCCATGCAAGACAGAAGATGCATGTTGCTTCCTGCCTGGCGGGCCTCGCTTTTAATTCTGCGTCACTTGGTTTAAATCATGGAATGGCACATCAGCTTGGTGCCCAGTTCCATATACCGCATGGCCGTGCCAATGCCATGCTGTTGCCTCTTATTATTGAATACAATTCTG
>JAQUWF010000148.1 GCA_028692975.1 Lachnospiraceae bacterium | reverse complement strand
ACTTCTGCTCCCATTGCCGGGCAGCCCAGTGCAAATGCAGTGGTGTTTTGTAGGTCCTCCATGGAAACTTTGGAAATATCCACTACTTCGCTTTCTTTTCCAGCTTCTGTGATTCCTTCCCCGACAGCTCCTGCCATCATTGCTGTATTACCTGTCTGTGACCAAAATGCTACGATTACTTTACTCAATTTCCCACTCCTTTCTATTTCTTTTTAGTTAGCTATATCTAACTCATGTATATGATACCTAACTCTATACAAAAAAACAAGAGTACTAAATGAGTCTTTTTCTCATTTGGTACTCCTGTTTCCTTGTTATCCATTTTTATTATTACTCGGTTCCTTTTAAGGCATCTACCATGTCAATCGTCTTTACCTTGCCGGACAGCATCATGTTTACCAGAATGGACACGGCATAGGTGCCGGCAATTGCCAGTGCATAGGAGTATGGTGTTATCACCGGTACGATGTCCATACTGTCGGATACGCTGTTGCATAGCATCAGCAGGAATCCATACCCCAGGGGCAGTCCGACCAGAATACCAAATGTCGTTACCCAGATATTTTGCATTTGCAGAATGCCACGAATCTTTCTGGTTCGAAATCCTAATACCTTTAAGGTCGCTATTTCTCTCGTTTTCTCGATAAAGGAAAGTACCCCAAGATTATGCAATACGACAATACCCATCACAGCAGCGGCAATTACCAATATCACTACCATCAGATTCATTACTTTCATGGAATCCACCATTTCCTGCTTTAACTGTGTGGCATCCGATAGTGTCTGTACCTGTAAATCATCGGAAATATCCGCTGGAACCGAATGATTCGTCAGTATCTTGGTCGCTCTGAAATCATAGTTCAGCTTCTTCTGCTGCTCCCGGCTGATGGTAATTCCCTGACTAGATGGCACACGATTCAGCTGGGTAATCCTCGTATTCTGCCAGGTATCATCTCCCATCACATGCCACTTCACGAAGTCACCAGCCTTCACCCCTAAGACAGACGCCATCTTTGCGGACATCATAATGCCCTCCTGATTCAGCTCTATTTCCTTGATATCCTGATTCTGAAAATGCATGAGATTTCCATCGTCTACCGTTGTCAGCGTGCCGGTTTTTGCTTTTCCATTGGCTGTAAGCTCTATGGCTTCTTCCTCTATCATCTGTCCCTTGTATTTCTTTGCATATTCCTCGGCATCACCCTGCTTGCAGCTGTCCGATAATACAATCGTTGCTTTCGCTGTCATAAGGTCTTCATAGAGCCATGCTGGAAATGCCTGAAATGCATCATAACAACCAAAGGCACATAGCAGCAGCATCGTGCAGCCCGCTACTCCTACGATTCCCATAGAAGTCCTTGCCTTATTCCGGATAATATCCCGTATATTCCACTGTGTCTGGAAGCTCATACGTAACCACATTTTGCTCTTTTCCAGCGCGGAATGTTTCATATTCTTAGGTGGCTTTGGTTTTAAGGTTTCTGCTGGCACTTCCCGGAGCTCTTTTCGGCATGCCATAAAGCTCACCCAGGTAGAAACTGCGACTTCGATAATCACCGCATAGTAGGAATTGCGGGATATCGCAACGTACCATACCGGCAGTACATAGGTCGTCTGCATACTTTGCCGCAGTAATGCGGGCAATGTATAATAGCCTGTAACTGCGCCCAGCAATGCGCCCAGCGTACTAATCCAAAATCCATAAGACATGTAATGTCTGGTGATTCTGCCTCTGGAAAATCCGAGTGCCTTTAGGGTTCCTATCTGAATCCTCTGATTCGCCGTCATTCTGGTCATTGTCGTGATAATACCCAATACTGCAATCAGCAGGAAAATCATCGGAAACATGAAGGTCATCATCTTGTGCTGTTCTATCTCTGCATCAAATGTAGAAAAGCTCAGCATCTGCGTCCGGTCCATAATGATAATATCCGGATTATCCATGATTTCCTTTATTTTTTCTTTTATCTGCTCCTGATTCTTATCCGCATCGGTGTCCACTAAGATTTCCGTATAAATATTTCCAGCTCCCGGGAACTCTTTCCCAGATAAAAAAGCACATCCAAAGGTTCCATAGCTGGGCACCATTTCCTCGGATTCCGAAGTATAATACACATATTCCGGGTGAATAATCGTTCCTCTAATGGGTTCTGTTATTTCTGTATTATTGACTTTTATGGTCAACGTGTCCCCTACAGTGAGTTTTTGATAAGTGGCAAATTTGTCGTCCAGCCATACACCCTCTCTGTCCTCCTGAAAGGGTTCTCCTGACAGCACCTTCATTTGTGAAATATTCTGCGTATCCAGAAATTCCAGCTGCATATATGGCTCATTGTCTTCTTCAGCTGTCTGTGCATTGGAGTCCGTACCATGTAAGTGTTCTGCTTTTCCTTCTATATGAAGTCGTCTTTCTGCCTGATTTACCCCATCGATTTCCATGATTTTATTTGCATCATCTTTGGTAAAATAGCAGCCCTTTATCCAGAAATCTGCAAGATTATATGCTTCGTAAAAGGTATCGCCCGACTTCTCAATTCCATGACTTTCTGCGTCCAAACCTACAAATACCAGCAGTCCCAAAAAAGCCATTAGAAATATCGATAGAAACTGCGTCTTGTTATACCACAAATCTCTCCATAGCTTTCTATTTAACATTACCAGTTCACCTCATTTGCATCTTTGGGTTCCTTATTTTCCGTAACCGATGCAATCCGCCCATTTTTTACACGAATTACCTTTGTTGCAATCTCTGCAAACATGCTATTATGTGTAACCATCACGACGGTCTTCTTTTTTTCACGGCTCATCTGCTGCAAAAGTGCCAGTACCTCCCGTCCGGTATCCGTATCCAGTGCTCCGGTCGGTTCATCACACAATAACAGTCTTGGATTCTTAGCAAGTGCACGCGCAATTGAAGTTCTCTGCTGCTCCCCACCGGACATCTGGGAGGGGAACTGGTGCATCTGCTGCTCCAGTCCAACAGCCCTTAATGCTTCTGCCGGGTCCAGCGTGTCTTCTTCTATATCCTTCATCAGAGCAACATTTTCATAAGCGGTCAGGGTTGGTATTAGATTATAAAACTGAAATACCACACCTACATTTCTGGCACGGTAATCGGTAAGTGCATCATCGGAATAGGTCGTCAAGTCTGCCCCATCAAATAGAATCTGTCCGCCACTCGCATTGTCCATGCCACCCAATAAATTCAGTAAGGTACTCTTTCCGGCACCACTGGGTCCTAGTATAACTACCATTTCGCCCTCTCCAATCTGAAAGCTTGCATGATTTAGGGCATAAAAGGTCTTTTCTCCACGTGTATATTCTTTTACCACTTCCTTGAATTCAATCAGCGTTTTCATTAGCATTTCCCTCTACCGTAGCGCTTGCTTCCTCAACTGCTTTCACACCTATTTTGTCTTCGGTAACCGCATCTGTGATGACTTTATCTCCCAGTTCAATTCCACTCGTCACCTCCGTCAATGTACTGTTGGCAAGTCCCGTTTCTATCATGGTCTTTTGTACAGCTCCCCCTTTTAGCTGATAGCAGTACTCACCTTCCTCTCCACTGTAAACGGCACTTGTTGGAATCGTTAATGCACTTTCCTTACTTGCGATATTGATATCTACATCTGCTTCAATGCCAAGATATACTCTCGCATCTGGTTTCTCAATGGTTACGGTTACTGGTACCTTTGCCTTGTCCGAGGTATCCGTTACCGTCACCTGGTCAATCTTTGTAATGGTACCATTATATGTATTGGCTGCAATTGCAATTTTTGCTTTTTGTCCGAGTGTCACCTTATCAATATCATATTTGGAAATCATCGCCTCTACTGCCATATCATTGCTGTCTTCCAGCTTAAACAATGCGGTTCCCTTTTGAACAGTGGCTCCTTCCTCCACATATACCTCAGAAATAATGCCATCATAATCCGCCTGTAATCCGTCACTGGCTTCTTCCAGCGTTTCCTCATCCTTCTGCTTACTGAGCGCAGCGGATTCTTTATTCGTTAATATTTCCTCCTGTGCACTTGCATCAATCATCTGATTGTCTGCGGTCTGCCTCTGGGATTCGTATTGGGAACGATAGGTTTCCATATCATTCAGACGCGTCTGCTGTTTAGCAAGCTCCGCTTCCTTTTCCGGTGCATTCATATTTTTGTATTCGCCCTTCCACATATCCAGTGTTGCCTGCAGGTCGTCCTTGTCGTCCGGGTCCACTTCCATGCTTACCCGATTTTGTAAAACAGCGATATCGTTTTGTTTATTAGCCGCCCTAGAAACCTTTTCCTGCAAATCCTTGATGACATCTCTTTGTTCTTCAATCAATTCAAAGAAATTTGCTTCACTCATCGTAGCACCCTGATAAATCAACATTTTTTTTCATTTTGATTTACCGTTGACTGGTATTGATTTTCTGCCGCTCTCACAGCGAGTGCCGATTGCTTTGCAGCCAGACTTAAATCTTTGGTATCAAATGCCACCAGCTGTTCTCCCGCAGTTACCGTTTTTCCTTTTTCTGCCTCCAGCGTCACAATCGGTGCTGTAAACATCGCATAATACGTCTTTGTTTCATTACTCTTTACATTTCCCATCACTGATAAGGTTTCCTCAATCGCAGTACTGGACGCCTGCATCATCGTATATCTTTCAGGTTGATTTAGCCACATATACCCGCCTGCCGCAACCACTCCCACGATTACGACTCCTGCCACTATCCTGCACACCCTTTGAACTGTTTTCTTTTTCATCATTGTCTGGTTAACCATTCCTTTCCCACTCTTTTAAGATTATATATATTTTATGAATATGAAACTTATTTCACATTCATATTATGATGCGCTGACGAATGTTTGTCAAGACTAATATGTGAATATTGTTTCACATTCATATTATTTGACATTATTGCTGATAAATACTATACTGAAAGCTGAAAATAAATTTTAAAGAAAGATTGGTTATTTATTTATGAAATCAGATACTGCTCTAAAGTCGGATTCTATCCGTGAGCCACAGCAAAAACGCTCTATTGCAAAGAAAAAGCGTATTACAGAAGCTGGTATTCAACTCCTATGCGAAAAAGGATATTATAATACCACAACTGTAGATATTGCCAAGGCGGCACATGTATCTACCGGCATTGTATATAGTTATTTTAAAGACAAAAAAGATATCTTAATAAGTGGACTGGATATGTTATCCGAGCAGGCAGTTGCTCCCCTGCTGGCTACCTTTCAGGAAAAATTAAATCTATCTGATTTTTTAGAACATATGGAGGATTTACTGGATTATTTTGTAGATTTTCATATAAAATTTCAATCCATGCACCAGGAACTCGGCGCGCTTGCCCTATCCGACCCGGATGTCAATGCCTTTATGGTGAAATTTGAAAAGAGTCTGGTGAATACCCTCCCGAATATCTGTATTTCTCATGGGATTGATGTGCCAAATATGTATGAAAAAATTCACATTGCTTTTGATATGGTAGAAAACTACTGCCACGAAGTTGTTTTTTATCCGGACGAGGCAATGGATTACGTTGTATATAAGCAGGAAATTTTGAGTTGTATTCATTACCTGCTTCTCGGAAGCGAACACGCGAAATAGACCCTGTTCTTT
>JAQUWF010000147.1 GCA_028692975.1 Lachnospiraceae bacterium | reverse complement strand
CAGAAAAATAAGAAAAATATTATTTTATGCAACAAACCTCTCCGAAAATGATACTATGTAGATATAGAGAAGAGAAGGAGGGGGTCATATGACAAAGAATAGGAAAAGTATTTTTATATGGATGGCATGTATCATGCTGATGGCGGGATTGCTGGCCGGATGCGGCAGCAGTACGAAAAATGATGCGGTATCTGAGATGGCTGTGGCAGATACAGCCAGTGAGGAAGCCATGGTCTCGTCAGAATACAAAACAGAAGCGGCCGTGGAAGATGCGGCGGGTGCGGCAGAGGAAGAAGGAAATACATCTGCCGGAACCGTGGAGGATCCAAGCCGCAAACTGATCAAGACGGAAAATATTGACGCACAGACGAAGAATTTTGATGATCTGCTGAATAATGTGCGGAGCAAAGTGACAGAATTGGGCGGTTACATAGAGCATTCGAATATTTACAGCGGTACGGAGGAATACAATACCAATCGAAATGCATATTTTGCCATCCGCATCCCAGAGGAGAAACTGGACACATTCGTGGAGAATGTGAAAGCGGAGGCCAATGTGACCAATCAGAGTACCTCGGTGGAAGATATTACATTGACCTATACTGATACAGAAAGTCATATCAAGGCATTAAAAACAGAGCAGGAGAGCCTGTTGGCCATGCTGGAAAAGGCTACGGAACTGGATGATCTCATCGCGATCCAGAGTCGTCTGACGGATGTGCGGTATGAACTGGAATCTTATGAGTCCCAGCTGCGCACCTATGATAATCAGGTGAGTTACAGCACCGTGAATTTAAACATCACGGAAGTGGATCGGGAGAGTAACGTCAATGATCAGTCCTTTGGTGGACAGTTGAAAGAGAAATTCATGAGTAATCTGTATGGCCTGGGAAATGGATTGGAAAATTTCGCACTTTGGTTTTTGAGTTCCCTGCCGTTTATCTTGATCTGGGTAGTGATACTGGCAGTGATCGCATGGATTGTTATCCTGATCCTGCGTAAAACTACAGGACATCCAAAGACAAGGAAAGAGCGCAAGGCAGCGAAAGATGCACAAAATAAGATAGAGAAAGAAGAAAAGTAATTTTCACTACTAATCGTTTGGAATAGAAGTGGCGGCTGCCTGTATCATGCGGGCAGCCGCCATTGTCTGTCTATTTTTTGTAGCCGGTGGAGGTCACCTGTGCTACGTGGATGCCTTCGTTATCAGTGACGTCTATGGTGTAGAAAGAAATCTTGCTGGTTTCTCTGGTGCATTTGGCTTCGCTATAGAGAATATTGCCTTTGGCGGCTTTCAGGAATCGGATCTGGCTGTCCAGCGTGACGGTCAGGCTACGGTTGAAATTCGATGCCACGGCGAAGGTGAAATCCGCCAGAGTAAAGAGTGCACCGCCCATGACGGAGTGACCGGCATTTAGATGTTTCGGAGTGATCTCCATGGAACATCGGGCATATTGCTCACCGGCTTCTTCAATGATAATACCGGATACTTCGGTTGCGAAAATATCATCCTTGAAAAAATTTCTGGCTTCTTCTAATGTGGAAATTGACATTTTTCTGTCCCCCAACTCTTTTGTATTTTAACGCTTTATAGTATAATAGCAAGTATCAAAACAATTTGCAATTCCCAATGGATTGCAGCGGCACTTATTAATTTTGTTTAGGAGGAGTCATTATGGAAGAAAAGAAAAAAGAAGTAAAAGAGCAGGAAACAGAAAACAAAAAAGAACAAGAGCCGGCAGTTTTCGATGTAGAAGAAAAATCAACCTCGGATCTGGAGGAGTGGATCGAGGAGCAGGGCATACAATTACGCTACTAAAGGAGAGCATATGAGAAAAGTACTGACGGTGGTTCCGTTGCAGCCACATCACAAAGAAATATTGGAACAGATTTCGCCGGAACTGGAGTTTTGCTATGGGGAGAACGAGACGGTTACGCCCCAGCAGGTACAGGAGGCGGATATTATTTTTGGAAATGTCAATCCGGACTATCTAAAAGGTGCCTATCACTTGGAATTACTGCAGTTAAACTCAGCGGGAGCGGACCAGTATATGGGCGAGGGCATTATGCCGGAGGGCGCAAAACTGGCCAATGCGACCGGTGCATACGGGCTGGCTGTGGGCGAGCATATGCTTGCTATGGTTTATACCATGATGAAGAAAATCAATCTTTATTGCAAACACATGGAGGAACACAACTGGACCGATGAGGGGACGGTGGGCTCTTTCTACGGAGCCAATGTGCTGGTGGTAGGACTTGGCGACATCGGCAGTGAGTTCGCAAAGCGTGCCCATGCACTGGGCAGCCGGGTCTACGGTGTGCGCCGGAATAAGACGGAGAAGCCGGAGTATCTGGAAGGTATATATACCATGGAAGATCTGGACCGCCTGCTCCCCATGGCAGATGTGGTAGCCTGCTCCATGCCGGGCAATAAAGAGACGTACCACCTTTTCCATAAAGAACGGCTGGCGAGGATGAAAAAGACCGCTATTCTGGCTAACGTAGGCCGTGGCTCCCTGATCCCCACCCAGGATCTTAGCGAGGCATTGACAGAGGGAATTATCGGCGGCGTGTGTATGGATGTGGCAGAGACAGAACCATTGCCGGCGGATTCGCCTCTTTGGAACCTGCCGAATCTGATTCTGACGCCTCATATCTCCGGGTTTTATCATTTACCGGAGACTTTAGAGCGCATTGTCGAAATCGCCAGGGAAAATATACAGGCAGTCTGCGAGGGCCGTCCGGTAAAAAATGAAGTGGATTTTGAGACGGGATATCGAAAGTTTGAGAGAAAGTGAATAGAAAACAGAATGACCGAATTAGAAAAGTATTATAATAAATTTAACGAAGAGAAACGTCTGCTGACCAGACATGGAAGAGTGGAATATGTCACTTCTATGAAATATATTCATGCGTGTCTGGAAAAAACAGAGAATCCGGCTATTCTGGATATCGGCGCAGGCACGGGACGCTACTCGGTGGCGCTTGCCAACGAGGGTTATGATGTGACAGCGGTGGAACTGGTGCGTTACAATCTGGGTATTCTGAAACAAAAGAACAGTACGGTGAAAGCATATCAGGGGAATGCGCTGCAATTAAAGCGTTTCCCCAATGAGAGTTTTGATGTGACGCTGCTCTTTGGTCCCATGTATCATCTCCATAAGGAAGAAGAAAAACTCCAGGCACTCCAGGAGGCGAAGCGAGTGACTAAGATGGGCGGCCATATTCTGGTGGCATACTGCATGAATGATTTTGCGGTGCTTACCTATGCATTTAAAGAGGGGCATATACTGGAAGCAAAAGAAAATCATATGCTGACAGAGGATTTCCATTGCCTGCCCAATGCCAACCAACTCTACAGCGTGGTACGGATGGAGGATATCTATGCACTCTCCGAAAAAGCAGGTCTGAAGCGGGAAAAAATCATAGCCGCAGATGGCCCGGCCAACTATATGCGCCCCATTCTAAACGGCCTGGAGGAAGCGGCGTTCGATGCATTTATCCAGTACCATCTGGCTACCTGCGAGCGCATGGACATGATGGGAGCAAGTGCACATACGGTGGATATTCTGCGGAAGGTGCAGGAGTAGACGGATAAAGGGCATCAGGATATAACAAAAAGGACACTTGGATAATAAAATAAATGTTAATACTATAAATGATTGACAAGCCAACACGATTAAAGTAGAATTGATTGTAAACTGCTAATGAAAAAGAGGTTAACAATCAATGAATAATGTGAAAGTAAATGACATGACAATATGTGCCATGTTTACAGTGCTGATTGCAGTGGGAGCATTTATTAAAATTCCAATTCTGGTTGTACCATTTACACTGCAATTCTTTTTTGTTTTGATGTCAGGGCTTTTGCTTGGCTCAAAATTAGGTTCCTTAAGTGTTTTGATTTATACACTCTTAGGACTTGCAGGTTTGCCTATTTTTTCCGAGGGCGGTGGAATCTGGTATCTTGCCAAGCCAAGCTTTGGTTACATCATAGGCTTTATCATTGCGGCCTATGTCATTGGAAAGATGACTGAAAACATGGCAGAATTTCAGTGGAAACGAGTATTGGCGGCAAATTTTGCAGGACTGCTAATTGTGTATGCAGTTGGAATGATTTATTATTATGTGATTTGTAATTTTGTGATTCATGCACCTATTGGACTATGGCCCTTATTTTTTTACTGTTTTTTGTTGGCTGTGCCCGGGGATATCTGTTTGTGCATTTTATCCACCTTTCTGTATAAGAGGGTTAGACCTGCGTTTCATAATATAAGAGTAGTCGAGAAGGGGAGATAAGATGTCAGTTGTAGATGAAATGAAACAAAAAGTGTTGTGTGGAGAGCAGATTACGAAAGAAGTTGCCCTGTGTTTACTTGATGTGCCCTTGGGGGAATTGACAAATGCCGCAAATGAAATCAGAGAGAGGTTTTGTCAGACGGGATTTGATATTTGTACCATTGTCAATGGAAAATCGGGTCAGTGCTCTGAAGATTGTAAATATTGTGCGCAGAGTGCGCATTACCCCACGAAGTGTACGGATTCCTATCCTTTGCTTTCCACAGAAGAATTGGTGGAAGGGGCAAGGCACAACAAAGAGCAGAACGTACTGCGCTATTCCATCGTGACGTCAGGGAAAGCATTGTCAGATAAGGAAATCAATCAGGTCTGTGAAAGTATTAGTGCCATCAGACAACAGGTTCAAATCGAAGTCTGTGTTTCCTTTGGCCTTCTAAAAGAGGAGCAATTTCTAAAAATAAAAAAAGCTGGAGCCACAAGAGTGCATTGTAACTTGGAAACATCGGAAGGTTTCTTCTCGGAAATTTGTACGACCCATTCCTATCAGGATAAAATTGAAACTTTAAATGCCGCTAAACGGGCTGGATTGTCCATTTGCGCTGGCGGTATTTTAGGATTGGGCGAAACAATGGAAGATCGCATTGATATGGTACTCACAGCAAGGTCACTTGGTGTGTTATCCATTCCAGTAAATGTATTGAATCCCATTCCGGGCACCCCTTATGAGCATAATAGCGTGCTATCAAACGATGAAGTATGCCGGTGCATAGCCATTTTCAGGTTTTTGATTCCCCAGGCTTCTATACGTTTAGCTGGAGGAAGAGGGTTATTGCCAGATAAGGGCAAAGCTTGTTTTGAAAGTGGAGCCAACGCAGCAATATCGGGCGATATGCTTACAACATCTGGAATCAGCATGGAAACAGATATGAAACTTTTGACTGAATTGGGATTTGAGGTGAAGCTTTGTAATGGCTAAAACAGTATTTATAACAGGGACAGGAACGGATATGGGAAAGACCTATGTCACCGGATTGCTATTAAAGAAATTGAAGGATTGTGGCAAAAATGCAGCTTATTATAAGGCCGCAATGAGTGGAAACGTCAGAGGTCAGGATGGAGAGCTCATTCCTGGAGATGCTTTATTTGTGAAACAGGCATCGGGCATCCAGCAGCCTCTCCGTGAAATGTGTCCATACATATATGAAAATGCATATTCGCCACACCTTGCAGCCCGATTAGTGTCAGACGGCGAATTACAATCGGGTGCAACAGCAAATTAAAATCCCGTCTGACACCTATCAGACCGCGCGGTCTTGCCTGTAACTGCACATTCTTATCAGCCTGACCGCACACTCTCGTAGTCT
>JAQUWF010000146.1 GCA_028692975.1 Lachnospiraceae bacterium | reverse complement strand
TCAATATGGATATTGATGATAAGCATCCGATACAATGGGAAAAGGATGAAGATTTAACGCTCTGCCCTGTGAATGTCGATAAGAATTTGATTAAACGGGCAATCAGCAATCTAATTCAAAACAGCATCAATCATAATGAACAAGGGTGCAGTATCTATGTTAGTGTAATATCTGAGGACGAAAGCTGTAGCGTAATTATATCTGATGATGGCATTGGAGCAACGGAAGAACAAATAGAAAAGCTTAACAACGCTCCGCATTATATGGTCTGCGATGAAAATACTACTGAGCAACGCCACGGTTTAGGACTGCTTATAGTTAAGCAAATTATTGCAGCACACGATGGTACAACAAGCATTTGGCGTAATTCAGACGGTGGGTTTTCTGTTAAGTTCACGCTACCAATTCAGAAATAAAGAACAGAGCCGATAACTGTGAGCATCTCATAAGTTATCGGCTGTTTTTTATCATTTTGCTCTTTGATAGAGATTATATTTATTTACTTTACCTCAGTCAACCTTCCAAAGTCCCAGAGCCGGAGTCTTTACGAAGTAAATTTCCTCGCCATTTTCCAGTGTGTTCCAGCCATCTTTCAGCTTTTCTGGATCATAGAGGCTGCTGGCTTCGTTGTAGTCCATCCATTCGTAGCCCACCTGATTGATCTCTTCTTTTGAGAGATTTTCCGGTTTTGTACAATAGGTGATGGTAAAGCGACCGTCGGAGGAGCCCTGGATCAGATGAGCCGCCGACATGACGCGGTTCTCGAATTTCCCCTTGTTAAACAGGTCCAGCACATAATCACGGCCCTTGTAGCCGAAGGTTCTTGTCATCTGGTCCATCTCTTCATTTTCGCCAAAAGCCTTTACGCCCGGGGCCAGAATGATAAGGTCGCCGCCGTCCGCCACGGCCATACGTGTGCGGTAAACGCCTTTATTGCCTACCCATGTGGTCTTTAATTCAAATGGATCAAGATAAGTGACCATCTTTTTCGCGCGGCGGTCCACATGAACGATATTAAGTTCCTGGGACAGTTCCACAGCTTTTTCGAAGGGTGTTCTGGAAGAACCCATGTAGAGTCCCTGAAGTTTTACATTTTCTTCTTCGTCCTGGGTGGTGACGGTCTGCAGGTATACCAGCGGTACCTTGCCGTCCAGAAAATGCTGCTGTGCATAATCAAACACCTTACGAGCCGGTGAGTCCGCCACCCCGAGAGCCTTTTCCATGCCGCAGATCGCACTGAGCATATGGGATTTGTTGATCATCTGTCTTCCGCCCACACCAACGAAAATATTTTTGCTGTAATTTGCCATTCCGACTACTTCGTGAGGCACGACCTGTCCGATGGAGAGAATCAGATCATATCCACCGTTGATCAGCTTTTCATTTAACTCCACTTCAATATCTGTTTCGTAGAGACCTTCGGAAATCTCAGAGATAACTTCTTTAGGAACAGAGCCGATGGAAATGGTGTCGGTCTGCCAATGGTGGATCAGGATCGCCTCATCGGGCACGACACCCTTAAAGAATTTCTCCTTTTCTTCTTCATCCATGGCCATGTGTGTGCCAAGTGCCGGCATGACATGTACCGTAGCCGTTGGCGCTAACTTCTGGTAAAGGATCTGTGTCAGCTCTCCGGCATAGGAGTAGCATCTTGTATAATCCGGCGGGATGATCAGTACCTTATTCAGATTGCTGTACTGTGCAAGCAGCTGATCGATCATCTGTTCAGCCTGGTCCCGGGAGATTCCTTCCCGGTTGGTCATATATAATTCCTGCATATGGTATTCCTTTCTTTCGCTATATTTATGCGTGTATGCTTTTAAGAAGAAAATCCCCCGCTTCACTGTGGAAGACACAAGACAGCAGGGGATTTATGATAAAATTATACGGTATATTTTTTTAAGGTACTTCGAACAGCTCCGGGTCCTGCTGTTAATTCAGCGAATAATGCTTCTACGGTGCTGCCCAGTCCAACTTCGTACAAATCCACACCGAAGATAGCAGGGTTTGACAGAAGAGGAGAGAGATCCGCGTGAAAATCTCTGGAATCGCCCAGCGATACATTTTTCAGGCAAGCCATGGAGCTTTCCAGCAATGGGTCAGAGCTTGGTGTAAAAGCAGCGCCATGATCATCCACAGCCAGCAGGTAACGGCACCATCCTGCCAGCACCAGCGGAATCAATTTCAGATCGCTGATCTTTAAGGAATCCGATGCGGCGTAGGCTTTGATGGTTTCGCCGAAGCGAATGCCCAGTTTCTGGGAAGTATCTGTAGCGATACGCTGTGGCGTATCTGGCATGAATGGATTCGGGATACGAACCTGCAATACCTCATCAATGAAATCTTTTGGATCCAGGATGCCAGGATTTACCACCACCGGAAGACCTTCGGTATAGCCGATGATTTCCACCAGCTTCGCAAGCTGGGCATCTTTCATTTCGTCCGCGATCAGGTCGTAACCCAACAGACAGCCATATACGGCAAGTGCTGTATGGAGGGGATTGAGACAGGTGCAGACTTTCATTTTTTCTACTTTATCCACGGTTTCTTTGTCTGTGAAAATAACTCCGGCTTCGTCCAGGGCAGGGTGGCCGTTGGGGAAAAGATTCTCAATAACAAGATATTGAGGCTCCTCCGCGTTGACAAAAGGTGCAACGTAAGTATTCTTGCCTGTTACTACAGCCTCCACGTCTTCAAAACCGTCTTTTTTCAGCATTTCCTTTACACTGTCATCCGGTCTGGGGGTGATCTTGTCGATCATGCTCCAGGGGAAGGAAACCTGCTGAGGGTTTTCAATATAAGCCTGGAAGCCATCTTCTACAAGGCCGCCGGAAGTCCATGCACTGGCGTAAGCATCTACCGCCTGGAAGAGTCTGCTGCCGTTATGGGAACAGTTGTCCATGCTTACCATAGCCACTGGGAGCTGGCCTGCCATAAAGCGCTCATAGAGCAGAGCAGTCAGCTTGCCGATATAGCTGGCTGGCCTGGCCGGACCTGCGGCAAAGTCTGCATTGACAGCAGGGAAATAAGATCCATCTGCTGCATTGAGATTATAGCCCTTTTCTGTGATGGTGAAACTTACCATCTGGAGAGAAGGGGCAGTGAAGATTTCTTTCAACCGTGCCCATTCGGTTTCATTTTCAGAATCCATTTCGATGGATTCCACAATGCTTCCCACTACCGTTTTTTCGATGGTGCCGTTGGACTTCAAGGTAACCAGTACACTTAAATTATCTTTGGGCTTGTACATTTTCTCAATGATCTCATAGTCAAAGCCTTCGGCAACGATGATGCCCCTGTCAGCCTTTCCTTCGTTCAGCAGCGTCTGCTGCAGATTTGCGGTAAATGCACGGAAAATATTGCCGGCACCAAGATGAATCCATACGGGTGCTTCTTTTGTGGCCCTGGTCACGGTCTCACGGTCGAATTGCGGGAGAGAGAAGCCGGCGGCTTCCCACTCCTTTGTATCTTTTATTGTTTCCTGGGATAATTTCATATGCGCCTCCTGATTAGCGGTCTGTCTTGTCGAGTGTTTCCCAGATACCATTAATATATGTGGCACCCAGCGCTCTGTCAAAAAGTCCATAGCCTGCTCTGCCTGTTTCGCCCCAGATCATGCGTCCGTGGTCCGGGCGGATATAGCCATCAAAACCATTTTTGTGTAATTTTCTTAAAATCTCTACCATATCCAGGCTGCCGCATGGAGAGTAGTGTGCCGCCTCTTCAAAGCCGCCGTCCAGGATCTTGACATTTCTCGCATGAACAAAATGAATGCGTCCCATAGCAGAGTATTTGTCTGCAATGTGAACCATATCATTTTTGGGAGAAACCCCAAGGGAACCAAAGCAGAGGGTGAGCCCGTTATAAGGACTGTCCACCAATGACAGCATGCGGTCAAGATTCTCTTCGCAGGTGATGATACGTGGAAGGCCGAAGATAGACCATGGCGGATCATCCTGATGAATCGCCATCTTCACATCGCATTCTTCTGCTACAGGAATGATTTCCTGTAGGAAATACTGGAGATTGTTCCACAGATCTTCTTCAGTGATGGACGCATACTCGTCAAATACTGCTTTGAGCGTCTCTTTTGTATAGCTGGCATCCCAGCCTGGGAGAGAGAGTTCTCCGGTGAGCGGATCCATTTTGGCAATCTGTTCCGGATAATAAACCAGGGCGTTGGAGCCGTCCGGAAGTTCTTTGTCCAGCTGGGTTCTGGTCCAGTCAAAGACCGGCATGAAATTGTAACAGATGCAGCGTATGCCAGCGGCACCCAGTCTGCGGATATTTTCTTTATAATTTTCGATATACTGTTCTCTGGAAGGTTTACCAAGCTTGATATCTTCGTGAACAGGTACACTTTCGATTACTTCAAAGAGAAGGCCGGAATCCTCCACTTCTTTTTTCAGAGCCTGGATACTTTCCTTGCTCCAGACTTCTCCAACAGGCACATCATAGATCGCAGTGACTATGGTGCTCATATTTGGAATCTGTTTGATCTTTGCCAGGGTGACAGCATCATCGGTGCCGTACCAGCGAAATGACATTTTCATATGATTTGATCTCCTTTTTTAGTCTTCGAATTTTAATACGATTTTCAAAACATCCTGCGGATGCTCTTTAATCATGTTCAGTGCATCCATAATGTCCTTGTAGTTATAGCATTTGGTCATTAATTCTTCGGGCTGAAGGGAGCCGTCTTCAAATCCGGCGATTACTTCGTCGAAACAATTATTATTCAGACGGGAACCAACGATGGTCAGCTCTTTCTTGGTAATAGTTGCCATGGTGATAGCGGAAGGTGCATCCTTGAGGCCGATGACCACAACGCGTCCGGCCGGGCATGCAAGTTCTACACTCTGCTCGAAGGAGGAAGGGATACATACGGTATCTACAATAACAGGAATGCCTTCTCCGTCGGTGAATTTGTCCAGCCGCTCCTCCAGATTTTCTTCTGATACCAGGACTACTTCGTCTGCGCCCATGGACAGTGCTTTATCGAGACGTTCTTTTACCAGGTCGGTCATGATTACTTTGGCATCGTTTCTCTTGGCTACCTGCATGGCGCAGATGCCGATAGGGCCAGAGCCCATGATCAGGACTTTGTCGCCTTCGTGGATATTGCCACGGTTGTTGATTTCCACGCCGATGGTGTATGGCTCAACGATACCTAATAAAGATTCATCAAAGTCTTTGTGGAATACATGGACATTTGCCGCATCTGCTTTTACGTACTCAGCGAAGCCACCATCTCTGTGGACGCCCATAACCTCTAAGGTAGAGCATACATTGTGACGGCCGACCTTGCAGGCATAGCAGTGACCGCAGCTGACAACAGGATCAACGGCAACCTTGTCACCTACCTGAATGCCTTTGACATCAGCACCTATGGATTCAACAATACCGCCAAACTCATGTCCGATCAGACGAGGATAGGTAGCCAGTGAGTTGGTGCCGTTCCAGATGCCGATGTCCGATCCACAGATTCCACCGGAGGTGATGCGTACAATGACGTCGTCTCCTTTTTCAATCTCCGGCTTTGGTGTCAGACGGCGAATTACAATCGGGTGCAACAGCAAATTAAAATCCCGTCTGACACCTATCAGACCGCGCGGTCTTGCCTGTAACTGCACATTCTTATCAGCCTGACCGCACACTCTCGTAGTCT
>JAQUWF010000145.1 GCA_028692975.1 Lachnospiraceae bacterium | reverse complement strand
TGCGTGTTGCACCAGCTGATATGGGTAAGGTCATCGGCAGACAGGGACGTATTGCAAAGGCTATCCGTTCCGTAGTAAAAGCCGCATCATCAAAGAGTGATCAGAAAGTAGTAGTTGAGATTATTCAATAATGAAATTTAGGAAACAGTAACCAAGATTCTTCTTTTATGAAGGATCTTGTTTTCGCATGAGGGAATGATATGGAGAACTTATTGCAAGTTGGAGCAGTCACTTCCACACATGGCCTGAAGGGGGAAGTCAAAGTTTTCCCTACTACAGACGATGCGCATCGTTTTGATGCACTAAAAGAAGTGATTTTAAATACAGGCAAGGAACAGATGACGCTGCAGATTGAGCGCGTCAGATATTTCAAGCAGTTTGTTATCGTCAAATTCAAAGAATTTAATGATATAAACGAAGTGCAGGAATATACTGGATTCGGACTGTTTGTAACAAGAGAAAATGCACAGCCGCTTGCTGAGAATGAATACTATGTGGCTGATCTGATCGGCTGCAGGGTGGTACTGGAGGACGGTACTGATTTTGGCACGTTGACGGATGTTATGGAGACTGGTGCCAACGACGTGTATGTGGTGGAGACCGAAGAGAAAAAGGAAGTGCTCATACCAGCGATTCATGACTGCATCCTGGATGTAGATATCAAGAATCAGGTGATTCGCGTTCATCTGCTGGAGGGACTGTTGTAATGAATTATCATGTGTTGACGCTTTTCCCGGAGATGGTGGAGCAGGGCTGCAATACCAGCATTATCGGCAGAGCTGTGGAGAAGGGGCTGATTTCCCTGGAAGCAGTGAATATTCGGGATTACACAGAGAATAAACATAATAAAGTGGATGATTATCCTTACGGGGGCGGTGCGGGCATGGTGATGCAGGCACAGCCGGTATATGACGCATATCAGTCGATTGCCTCAAGGCTCGAGAAAAAGCCGCGGGTGATCTATATGACGCCTCAGGGCAGGGTGTTTTCCCAGTCGGTGGCGGAAGAACTGGCCGGAGAGGAAGATCTCATATTTTTATGCGGACACTACGAAGGCATCGATGAGCGCGTGCTGGAGGAGATCGTCACGGACGAAGTCTCCATAGGCGACTATGTGCTCACCGGAGGAGAACTGCCTGCTATGGTCATGATCGATGCTATATCCAGACTGGTGCCGGGCGTGCTGAATAATGCAGACTCTGCAGAATACGAATCTTTCCATGATAATCTGCTGGAACATCCCCAGTACTCCAGACCGGAAGTGTGGCGGGATAAGGCAGTACCACCCATTCTTTTATCGGGTCATCACGCCAATGTGGAAGCCTGGCGAAGAGAGCAGTCGTTGATCCGCACGGCCAAGCGCAGGCCGGATCTTCTGGAAACCGCGGATTTATCTGAAAAAGAACGGTTATTTGTCGAAAAAAACCTTGCAAAGGGTAGGGAGATATAGTATAATAACTTACGTTGTGAAAAAAGAGATGGTCCTCTGTTACGGATTGTATTAAGAACATCCATACGAATTAAAGGAGAATATAAAATGAATGAAATTATCAAAAACATCGAATCAGCTCAGCTGAAATCTGATCTTCCGGATTTCAAAGTAGGCGATACCATCCGTGTTCACGGTAAGATCAAAGAGGGAAACCGCGAAAGAATCCAGATCTTTGAGGGTGTTGTATTAAAGAAACAGGGTGGAAGCACACGTGCTACATTTACTGTTCGTAAATCTTCTAATGGTATCGGTGTTGAAAAGACCTGGCCATTACACTCACCAAACGTTGACCATATCGACATCGTTCGCCGTGGTAAAGTAAGACGTGCAAAACTGAACTACTTAAGACAGCGTACAGGTAAGAGAGCTAAGGTTAAAGAGTTAGTAAAATAAGCAGTTGAATAGCAAATAAGAATCGATAGGGGACAATTACATACTGTGTATTTGTCCCCTGTTTGTTATTGAGAATAAGGCAGTATATATAGGAGTAGAATATGGCAAAAGTAGTACAGGAAGCGCCCCCTGTTAAAAAAAGTTTTTTGGGGACAAAAAAAAGTAAGGCTATTTTTTTATGGGTGATCGAGATTATTATCGTACTTGGACTTGCGGCTGGCGTTGCTTTTGCATTCGGGCAGTCCATTGCCATGCAGGAAAGTTCAATGGAACCGACGCTGCAGGGCGGTGATCAGATTTTGATCAACAAGGTTGCATATCGTCTCGGTTCACCGAAGCGCGGGGACGTGATTGCGTTTAAGTCCAGTGACGATGAAGATGCGAGCACACATATCAAGCGTGTGATTGGGCTGCCCGGCGAATCCATACAGATAAAAGACGGTCTGATCCTCATTAATGGGGAGACCTATATGGAGTCCAAGGATTTCCCGAAGATCAACAATGCGGGGCTGGCGGAGACGACCATAACCCTTAGCAAGGACGAATATTTTGTATTAGGCGATAACCGCAACAACAGTGAGGACAGTCGATTCAGTAATGTGGGAAATATCCAGAAAAAGAATATTGTGGGGAAATTATGGGGAATCATTTCTCCTTCCAGCCGTATTGGATTTGTCAGATAGAGGAGAAGTAAAACATGAATTTTCAGTGGTACCCTGGTCATATGACCAAAGCAAAAAGAATGATGCAGGAAGATATCAAACTCATCGACCTGATCATCGAACTGGTGGATGCGCGAATCCCCTTAAGCAGCCGGAATCCGGAGATCGACCAGCTTGGGCAGAACAAGGCGAGACTGATCCTGCTCAACAAGTCAGATCTTGCAGATGAGCGCTATAACGAAGAATGGACCAGATATTTTCAGGAAAAGAATATGTCTGTGGCTAAGATAAATGCAAGAAACCGGGGCAGCCTCAAATCACTCCAGGGTATTATTCTGGAAGCCTGCAAGGAAAAGATCGAGCGTAACAAACGCCGCGGTATCAAGAATCGTCCCATCCGGGCTATGGTGGTTGGCATCCCAAACGTCGGCAAATCAACCTTCATTAATTCATTTGCAGGAAAGGCCTGTGCCAAGACGGGAAATAAACCGGGCGTGACCAAGGGCAAGCAGTGGATCAAATTAAACAAACAGGTAGAACTTCTGGATACCCCGGGTATTCTCTGGCCGAAGTTTGAGGACCAGACTGTGGGACTAAAGCTGGCTATGATCGGGTCTATTAAGGATGAAATTTTAAATGTGGAAGAACTGGCGCTGGAAGTGCTGGAACATCTGCACCGGGATTATCCGGGACTGCTGACAGAGCGTTATGAACTGGAAGAGACCGAGAAGGGGCTCCCTATGCTGGAACAGATCGCTGCAAAAAGACACTGCCTGCTGAAAGGCAGCGAGCCGGACTATGTGAAGGCGGCGAATATTCTTCTGGAAGAGTTCCGCAACGGAAAAATAGGACGCATTACATTGGAGTATCCAGATGGCAAGTAAGAAAGAACTGGAGCGGCAGGAGAAAGCCGCTGAAAAATTAAGAATCGAGAAGGAACGCACGGAAAGCCTTAAGATCTATGAACATCGATATGAGCATCTTGGATTTATCTGTGGGATCGATGAGGTGGGGCGTGGGCCGCTGGCTGGACCGGTGGTGGCTGGTGCCGTGATCCTGCCTGCTGATTCTCAGATCCTGTACCTGAACGACAGCAAGAAACTCTCGGCTAAGAAGCGGGAGATGCTCTATGATGTGATCATGGAGGAGGCTGTGGCTGTGGGTATCGGCTATGTGGGACCGGCGCGTATTGACGAGATCAACATCCTGCAGGCCACTTATGAGGCCATGCGGGAGGCTGTCAGCAAACTGAAGGTGCAGCCGTCGATTTTACTGAATGATGCGGTGACTATTCCCCAGGTGACCATTCCTCAGGTACCTATTATCAAGGGGGATGCCAAGAGCGTTTCCATAGCGGCGGCCAGCATTGTGGCCAAGGTGACCAGGGACCGTCTTATGGTGGAATATGACAGCATGATGCCACAGTATATGTTTGCGTCAAACAAAGGATATGGCTCTGCGGCGCATATCGCGGCTTTAAAAGAGTATGGACCATGTCCAATCCATCGGCGTACATTTATTAAGAATTTTGTGGGAGATCAATGAATACCAGAAAAACAGGAAGTGAAAAGGAACAGATCGCAGCTGCCTATCTGAAAAAGAATGGCTATGAGATTGTAGAACAGAACTATCGATGTCGATTTGGAGAGATTGATCTGATCGTCAGGAAGGATGGTTATCTGATCTTTGTGGAGGTCAAATATCGAGCTGGCGGCGGTCAGGGCGGCGCCTTTGCAGCGGTGGATTACCGCAAGCAGAAGATCATCTCCAGAGTGGCCATGCAGTATATGTGTTATCGGAAATTGCCGGATGATGTACCCTGTCGTTTTGATGTGGTGGCTATTACCGGGGAACGGATCGAACATATGGCGAATGCTTTTGACTTTTGTGGATGATAAAGGGAAATATATGAAGATAAAATGGAAACAGGATGGTAACGAAAAATTACAGGTGAACAAAGATCCAGACTATGGTGTGGAGTATCTGACTTATCCGGCACTGGAACAGACCGGGCTGGTGCGTCATGGATTTTCTACCCGTCTGGGCGGGGTGAGTAAAGGATATCTATCCAGCATGAACCTTAGTTTTGGAAGGGGAGATGATCCGGAAAATGTGCAGGAGAATTTCCGGCGTTTCGCCCATGCTATAGGGGTTCCTTATGAGAGTATCGTACTCTCGGATCAGACGCATACCACTAGTGTAAGAGTGGTTACGGCGGAAGATCTGGGACATGGGCTTACCAGAAAAAAGGAATTCTTTGATGTGGATGGTTTCGTGACCAATGTACCAGGCGTGACACTGTCCACCTTCTTTGCGGACTGTGTGCCCCTTTATTTTGTAGATCCGGTCCACAAGGCTATCGGTCTGTCTCACTCCGGTTGGAGAGGGACGGCAGACAAGATGGGGAAAGTGACCGTAGAGACTATGACTGCCCGGTATGGGACCAGTCCGTCAGATGTGATCGCGGCCATCGGTCCGTCTATCTGCCAGGATTGCTACGAGGTCAGCGAGGATGTGGCACTGCGGTTTCCAGCGGAATGTCTCATTGCAAAAGGGGACGGCAAGTACCAGTTAGATCTCTGGTTAGCCAATCGTCTGGTCATGCTGGAGGCTGGAGTCAAAGCAGAAAACATCCATATGCCGAACCTGTGCACCTGCTGCAATCCTGAATATTTATATTCCCACAGGGCTTCCAATGGGAAGCGGGGGAATCTGGGGGCATTTTTGATGCTACACGAGAAACTATAAAAATTGATTTTGATGTATTACCTGTGATTTTATTCATACATTTATGCAACCCATATAGGTTGCTTTTTAGAAACGCAACCCATATAGGTTGCTTTTTGGAAATGCAACCTATATGGGTTGCACTTTTTCTCTCGATATATTATACTTGTAGAACGAGGTGAGAACATGAAGAATTATACTGCATTAATAATAGATATGAAAAAATCAAGGTCTTATACCATTGAAGATAGGAATGCTATTCAATACTATATTTTTGATGTACTCGAAAAATTAAACGATCTATTTTCGTACGCATTGGCAAAAAATGTTGAATTTAGTGCTGGTGATGAGGTGCAGGGCCTTTTTATTTGTCCGGAAGCCGCATATCTGTACTTTAGAATATTTTCTATGCTGATATCTCCAACACAAG
>JAQUWF010000144.1 GCA_028692975.1 Lachnospiraceae bacterium | reverse complement strand
GGATAAACTGTTTTTTGAACTGTCAGAAAAATATATATTGTGCAGTGTGGGAGTCTTTGTTTGTTTGACAGCGGCGGGGATTTTAGTAGAAAGACTATCTATAAATAAGGGGAGATTATTTGATACATGAGGAGGCGCTGGCGCAGGAGGAAATCCATGATTTGTTTGTCTAAATGGGTAAGGAGTAGAAGTTGCCGATAGTGTTTACCCAATGGGGAGACGATATCCTGCTCCGTGCATTGACAAATCAATCTTTTTGGGTAATAGCAGGTTAGGGGGAGGGTGTTTTACCCAGAGGGCGTGTAGGTGCGGGAGAAAATCATTGACTTGTTGGTTTAAATGGGTAAGGCGTTGTCTTTCTCCATAACATTTACCCAAAGGGAAGGCGATAACATCCCCCACGCATTGACAAATCAATCTTTTTGGGTAACAGGAGGTTATGGGGAACGTGTCTTACCCAGATGGCGTGCAGGTGCGGGAGAAAAAGAGCGATTTGTTGGTCTAAATGGGTAAGGAGTAGAAATTGCCTATGGTGTTTACCCAAAGGGCAGGCGATAACAAGCCCCATGCATTGACAAATTAATCTTTTTGGGTAACGGCAGGTAGTGGGGGAACATGGCTTACCCAAGAGGCGTGCTGCGGCGGGAGGAAAAGATTGATTTGTTGGTCTAAATGGGTAAGGAGTAGAAATTGTCCATGGCATTTACCCAAAGGGGAGGCAATCATTGATTTGTGGAATTGTTTGGTTTACAAAGTTATTTTAGCGTGGTACACTGTATGAAATGGATTTCATATGGAGGGGATTTTGGGTATGAATATCAGTGAGATTGCGGAGATGGCGGGGGTTTCAAGGGCGGCTGTTTCTCGGTATTTTAATAATGGATATATTAGTGAGGAGAAGCGGGAGCAGATACGCAGGGTGGTGGAGGAGACGGGGTATATTCCTTCGGCGCAGGCGCAGATGCTTCGCACGAAGAAGACGAAATTGATCGGGGTGATCCTGCCGAAGATTGATTCGGAGTCGGTGAGCCAGATGGTGGCGGGGATTGGCGGTGCGATCCGGAATGCGGGATATCAGATACTTTTGGCCGATACGGAAAATGATGCAAAAAAGGAAATTGAGTACCTGAATATTTTCGACAATGACCGGGTGGATGGGGTGATATTGGTAGGAACGGTATTTACCAAGGCACATAAGAAGGCGTTGAAAGAGTTGAAAATCCCAGTGGTGATCCTGGGGCAGCGCCTTGGCGGGTATAATTGTGTGTTTCATGATGACAGCATGGCGGCAGCTGAGGTGACGGAACTGCTGGTGCATGAGCGGCCGAACTGCGTGGGGTATGTGGGAGTTACCAGCCAGGACGAGGCGGCTGGAAAGCATCGTCTGGAAGGATTTTTGCAGACTTTGGAAAAGCATGGGCTGGACTGTGGGCCACAGCAGCGGGTGGAGGCGGACTTCACTCTGATGTCAGGCTATGAGAAGGCGAAGGAATTATTGACAAAAAGCCCGGATACGGATGCTATATTTTGCAGTACGGATACCATCGCTATTGGTGTTTTGAAATATCTGCGGGAGATTGGGAAGCGTGTTCCCCAGGATGTGGCGGTTACAGGTATCGGTGCCAATAAGATGGGGGATGTGACCACCCCCACGCTCAGTACGGTGAAGTTTTTCTACCAGGAAAGTGGAGCGGAAGCCGCCCAGATGATTCTGGACGCACTGGACGGCAGGCAGGCGGCGGTTAAAGAGTTGAAAATGGGTTATACTGTTATAGAAAGAGAATCTACACGATAAAAATAAAATTCCATACCTTAGGGTGTGGAATTTTTATGCATTATAGCCAAAAAAGACAATGCATTTTTATGCGAATTCCCATGTTTACAAAATGAAACAACGGACTTATAATGAAATCAACATATGAAAACGATTTCACATAAAAATACAATAAATACAACAAGAAATGAAAACGGATGTGAAATAAATATGAAATGGATAACACATAAACAGGAGGGAACGAGATGGATTACAGGGCATGTGCACAATCGATTTATGAAGCGATTGGTGGAAAGGGCAACATCGTATCGGCAGCACATTGCGCGACCAGATTACGTCTGGTTATCGCAGATAACACAAAGTGCAGCAAAGAACAGGTAGAGGCGATCGACGGTGTCAAAGGTGTATTTGAGGCGGCGGGGCAGCTGCAGATTATCCTGGGGACAGGGACGGTCAATAAGGTCTTTGATGAATTCGTACAGATTGCCGGGATCAGTGCCGGGACGAAGGAGGATGTGAAACAGGCAGCCTCCGCGAAACAGAACATTTTCAAGAGAGCCATCAAAACCTTAGGTGATATATTCGTACCGATCATTCCGGCCATCGTAGCCAGTGGGTTACTTATGGGGCTGCTGGAAGGTCTCTCCAATGTGTGGCCGGACATGGCAAATTCCGGCACCTATGAGATCATTCACTTATTCAGCAACGCCGCATTCGTTTTTCTTCCGATCCTCATCGCGATCAGTACGGCAAAGGTGTTTGGCGGCAACATCTTTCTTGGCGCGGTTATCGGTATGATCATGATCCATACGGATCTGATGAATGCATGGTCTGTGGCATCCGCGGAGAGCGTACCGACGGCATCTGCCTGGTTCGGCTTGTATGATATCAATCTGGTGGGCTACCAGGGACATGTTATTCCGGTTGTTATCGCGGTGGCGCTCATGTGTTTTATCGAAAAGAAACTGCACAAGATCGTGCCGGAAATGCTGGACTTATTTATTACACCATTTGTCAGCGTATTAGTGACCGGATATCTCACACTGACTATTATCGGACCAATCTTCTCTGTGATTGAAAATTATGTACTTATGGGCGCGCAGTACCTGATCACGATTCCTTTCGGTATCGGCGCATTCTTCATGGGTGCGGCTTACGCACCGACTGTGGTAGCAGGTGTGCATCATATGTACAACGCTATCGAGGCGGGACTGATCAGTTCCACCGGGCTCAATACCTGGATGCCCATCGCGACAGCGGCCAATGTGGCACAGGCTGGCGCGGCATTGGCAGTAGCATTAAAGACAAAGAACAAAAAAGTGAAATCCATGGCACTCCCGGCGTCCCTTTCCGGATTCCTGGGTATCACAGAACCGGCTATCTTCGGGGTAAATATTCGTTTCTTCAAGGCTTTCGTGGCAGGCTGTATTGGTGGTGCGGTTGGCGCATTATTTGGCAGCATCATGCACATCGGCGCAACAGCTTACGGCGTGACCGGAGTATTCGGGTTTCTGATTACGACTCAATATGCATTGCCGTACCTGATCATGATGTTGATTTCCACCGGCGTAGCATTTGCTCTTTCCTGGATCATGTTCAAGGATGAAAATGATGCGACCAAGGATGTAAAGACGGGGCTGGGCGAGGAAACGACGGCAGAAACAGTTGTTGTGGAAAATGTAGAAAAAGCGTCAGAAACCATCATGGGCAGCCCCCTGGAGGGAAAGGCCATCAAAATGAGTCAAGTAAATGACGCAACTTTTGCGGCGGAAGTGCTGGGCCAGGGCATGGCGGTGGTGCCGACAGTGGGGAAAGTCGTGGCTCCATGTGACGGTGTCGTATCGGCAACCTTCGATACGAAACATGCAGTGGGACTTACCGCAGACAGTGGCGAAGAGATATTGATTCATGTGGGTATCAACACGGTGGAATTAAACGGTGAGCATTACATTTATCATGTGACCGATGACCAGAAAGTCAAAAAAGGCGATCTGCTTCTGGAGTTCGACATTCCGGCCATCCAGGCGGCAGGTTACGATGTGACCACGCCATTTATCATCACGAATTCGGATGATTACGCTGCAGTAACCATGAAAGCGGCGAAGGATGTAGTGCTGGGAGAAGATGTTTTGACCATCTCAAAATAATACAATGAGGAGTGCTATCATGAAAGATTATAGATATGACCACTGGCGGATGGGGTATCATCTGATGCCGCCTGCCGGGTGGCTCAATGATCCCAATGGGCTTTGTCAGATGGACGGTACCTACCATGTCTTCTTCCAGTACGCACCGGAATATCCGAAAAACAATAATAAGGGCTGGGGCCATTACATGAGCAAAAATCTCATGGACTGGACATATGCAGGCATGCCGCTGAAGACGGATCAGGATTTTGACAAAGACGGGGTATATTCCGGGTCTGCGCTCATCGAAGATGGCAAAATGCATCTGTTCTATACGGGCAATGTGAAGGAGCCGGGCGACCACGATTATATTACCAGCGGACGCGGCGCGGCAACGGTACATGTAGTTTCTGAGGATGGCATACAGTTCGGCGAGAAGCAGTGCGTCCTGGTAAATGCAGATTATCCTGCAAATTATACCTGCCACATCCGTGATCCCAAGGTCTGGAAAGAAGATGGCCAGTACTATATGGTGCTGGGCGGGCGAACCAGAGAGGACGAAGGCCGCGTTCTTTTATACACATCGACGGATATGGATAAGTGGAAATTGCAAAATGAATTTTCCGGTAAGGAACCTTTCGGCTACATGTGGGAATGCCCGGACTTGTTCGCTGTGGATGACCAGTACCTCCTTTCTGTCTCTCCCCAGGGTGTTCCAAGAGAAGAATACCGTTACCAGAATATTTACCAGTCCGGGTATTACAAATTGAATGGAGATTTCCGCGGGGAATATTCTCTGGAAGATTTTACCCAGTGGGATTATGGATTTGATTTCTACGCGCCGCAGACCTTCATGGATGAGCAGGGCAGACGTATTCTGATAGGCTGGATGGGGCTCCCTGATATTGAAGAGGAATACACAAATAAAAGTGATGAAAATGGCTGGGTCCACGCGCTGACCATGCTGCGCGAGGTCACATTAAAAGAAGGCAAAATCCGCCAGAACCCAGTCAAAGAATACCAGCAGTTGCGCAAACAGGGTGAACCTTTACATGCTGAAAAGACATATCATTTATCCAACAGCTTCGAACTGGACCTGCGCAATCCTACAGATAATGATTTTTCCATGCTTTTATCCGGCGGGGCTGCTATGGAGTATAAAGCAGAGCAAAAAGAGTTCAGTCTATGTTTTACAAACCAAATAGGAGCAGGCCGCGGAAAAAGAAAAATCAAAGTAAACGAATGCACGAAACTACACATGTTCGTAGATCATTCTGCTATTGAAATTTACCTGAACGAGGGTGAATACGTGATGACAACACGGTTCTATCCCAAGGACAATAAAGCAGTATTGCTGATCACAGCACCAACGCTAACCGGGAATATATGGGAGCTGGGGTTACAGAGTAGGGTATAGTTGACGCTATGCCCTTTTTTTATATGGAAAAATCAAGAATAACTACGTACCGGTATTTATTATATGATATACTATGAACACTTAGAGAAATCAAGCGGAGCGCAGATTGAACTTAGTGAGAATGCACATTTGAACACTTAACGAGGTATTTTCGAGTTTAGTGTTCATGATACAATGTATTAGAAATTGGTAAATACCGGTATTGAAATACGGTGGAGAACAACATGCGGAATATTGTTGAAGACTTTATACGGATGGTTTGTGTGTGTGAAATGGGTTATGGCAGATAGAAAGGCAAATGATGAAAAAAAAGATACTTATTATCGAAGATGATATTATAATTAGAAAAGAGTTACAGGTATTGTTAAATAATCAGGGCTATGAGATTGAAGGCAGGGATACG
>JAQUWF010000143.1 GCA_028692975.1 Lachnospiraceae bacterium | reverse complement strand
TAATTGATGAAGTACATAACCTGGAAAACAGAGTTCGATCTTCTTATACCCAGGATATGTTCTATAAGAAAATGAAAAAAGAAGCTGATGCAGCGAAACAAATAAACCGGAGTATAGGTGAGCCACTAGACAAAAGCCTAAAGGAATATCATGAGTACATAGAGCAAGTGTTTAATTCCCTACAGGGGCAAATTAGTAGACAGGATAAGAAAGCCAAAAAAGAAGATCGGGAGATTGAAAGATACTCTGTATGCCCGGAAAAAATCGAAGGACTAAAGGGTATTTGTCAGTGTCTGCACGATATCAACTTTTATGCATCCATGGACTTCGGTTTGAATGATTACGCAAGAAACAGAGATTATTCAAGAGAGATAGAGGCATTAGAAGAACAGGAACGTTTTTTTCAGTCTTTAAATGCAGAGGATAGCGAAGATATTTTTTGGATGACGGTAAAGGGGAAGGGACACAATGGTATTTGTCTATCAAGTTGTCCAAAGGAAGTTGATAAATTAACAAATAAACTGCTTTTTCAGAGTATGAGGTTTTCAACAATCTTAACATCTGCTACGATCACAAGTGGAAATAGTGAAAAGTATTTACAAAATTACAGATATTTTATCCGGAATATTAATTTCCCATATAAAGCAGGAGTTATATCAGAGCCAAAACAATCTCCGTTTGATTATGACAAACATGCAATGATTTATTATACAGAAGGAATGCCTCATCCAAGCCGCCAGCGGAAGAGATTCATTGCGGCTGGAGTGGCAGAAATCATAAGGCTTATTACTCTTACAGAAGGGAAAACGCTTATTTTGTTTACGGCTAAAGCAGATATGAAAGAGGTATATCAATTACTGAAAGGGAGGATACCTTATAAGATATTGATGCAAAAAGACGGCGATTCTCAGAAAGAGATCCTTGACCAGTTTAAAAGCAATGTCAATTCAGTACTGCTTGGCACTGGTTCCTATTGGGAAGGGATTAGCGTGGAGGGAATGACCCTATCAAGTGTGATTATATTCAAATTGCCATTCCCTGTACCGGAACCGATTATAGATTATAAATGTGGCATGAGCGGAGATAAGTCTTTGATGGAAGTCTTGGTGCCAGAAATGGTAATAAAGCTAAAGCAGGGGATTGGTCGTTTGATTCGCAATCAGAGTGATAGGGGGATTGTTACTATTATTGACAGTAGAGTTGGAGAGCAGTCAAAAGCACCCTATAAACAGCTTATATGGGATTCGTTGCCAATAAAGAACAGAACAAATGATTTTTCGAAAATTGATGAGTTTTACAATTCTATAGTGTTGGAAAAATAAAAAACACAATAAAAAACTCTGCTTTTTTAAAAGAGTGTAGAAACTCCCTAAAGCATAGTTATACATAATATGGGAGGGTGCTCCACAAAAATAGATGGTGTAAAAAAAGAAGAAGCTAGTTTTTTAGCTCTGGCACACCAACCATCACTTCATATTCATCATAATTCGCTGGTTTATCACCTGCTTATGTACTTAATTCACTACAGAAAGATTTTATAATTGGAAATTTTGGTTACAATAGGATATTCTATATCAGTTAGACGGAGTCTTATGTGATGATTTAGTTTCAGTTATTTTTGCTTTTTTGGTCTTGCCACGTTTTATCCTTTCTCAAGATGACAACCATCACGTTGCAACTATATTCCATGATGTTTGTCATTGGCATAAATACAGTAAATATTTTCTGAGTTTTGCATTAGCGGAAGGATAAAGGTAAGATAATGAGGCTTTAGAGGTACAATAGATGGTATTTTGCAGGTAGGATAAAATTTTAAAAATATGGTTTGTTTCTGATAATAATACAAAGCACTTTACAGGAGGTAGGCATTTATGAAATATATTTTGTTAGTCGAGGATGATCTGAGCTTAATAAGCGGACTATCTTTTGCTGTAAAAAAAGCAGGATATGGACTGAACGTTGCGCATACCAAAAGTGAAGCAGACGAAATGTGGGAGGATGGAAAATACGATTTGGTAATTTTGGATGTGTCACTTCCGGACGGATCTGGCTTCGATATTTGCAGAAATATCCGGCAGACGTCGAAAGTGCCAATTATGTTCCTGACCGCTATGGATGAAGAAACGGACATTATCATGGGATTGGACATTGGTGGGGATGATTACATCACGAAGCCGTTTAAGCTTGCGGTGTTCATGTCGAGGATCAATGCCTTGCTCCGCAGGAGCGATAACTTCAATCAGGCGGATACGGAACTCAGTTTCGGCGGCATTACCATCCAGCTTTTGAAGAGTGAGGTATATAAGGACAACGAGAAGATCGAGTTGACAGCAAACGAATATAAGCTTCTGCGCCTGCTGATGGAATCCCCCGGACAGGTGCTTTCCCCGGAGCAGATTCTGGGAAAACTTTGGGACTGCAATGGAGACTATGTGGATGGCAATACGCTGTCGGTTTACATCCGCAGGCTTCGCACAAAGATTGAAGATGATCCGGGAAAACCGGAGCGGATTGTGACGGTGCGCCGTATGGGGTACAAATGGAATGCGGCAAAGTGAGGTGAAGTGTAAGTGAAGATATTGGCAAACAAGAAAATCAAGGAGCTGTTTGGTAAAATAACGGTCTGTACTGTGATTTTTACCCTGGCGGCGGTACTGCTCACTTCTTTCGAGGCGGGATCTGTGGCTCTGGTTATTATCCTGTGCATGGTTGGCATGGGAGCGATTATCCTTATTTTTTGCTACGGCTATTTTAAGGAACAGAATGAGGTCATGGAAACAGCGGTGTCACAGATTACGGAATATATTTCCGGGAACCATGAGGCCCGCATTGACTGCGATGAGGAGGGGGAATTGTACCGGCTTTTCCATGAGGCGAATTCCCTGGTTGCCATCTTGAACGCCCATGTGGAGCAGGAACGCAGGTCAAAGCAGTTTTTGAAGAATACCATATCGGATATTTCCCATCAGTTAAAGACGCCGTTGGCTGCATTAAATATCTACAATGGACTTCTGCAGGATGAAGCAGTGGATGTGCCAGAGATTCAGGAATTTACCTCGCTATCAGAAAAAGAACTTGACCGGATCAATACGTTGGTGCAGAATCTTTTGAAGATCACGAAACTGGATGCCGGTTCTATCGTATTGGAGAAAAAGCCGGAAGATGTGGCGGAGATGATGAACGATGTGGAGCTGCGCTTTTCGTACCGGGCAGAACAGGAGCAGAAGGAACTGGTTTTATCCGGGGAGGAAGCTATTTTGCTATCCTGTGACCGTGACTGGATTCTGGAGGCAGTGGATAATATTGTGAAAAATGCCATGGATCATACGAAGAGCGGGGATACCGTAGAAATCAAGTGGAGGAAGTCTGCTTCCATTGTACAGATTCAGATAAAGGATAACGGGAGCGGCATCCATCCGGAAGATCTGCATCACATTTTCAAACGGTTTTATCGAAGTCGTTTCTCGAAAGACCAGCAGGGCATCGGGCTTGGACTCCCTCTTGCAAAAATGATCATCGAAGCACACAACGGAACGATAGAAGTAAATAGTGAGCTTGGAAAAGGAACCATGTTTACCATCAGTTTTCTGATTCCTACAAAATTGTAGGGAAAGAGTCATCTGCCTGTAAGGTAAAGGGTGTATCCTAATCTGGGAAGAAAGACATCTGTAAAAGGAATGACCGGGGAGGTGGAAGGAATGCTGTGCGGGATTTCATTTATTGTGTTTTTGATTGCGGTTTTAATCTATGCGGGAATCATGGTGCATGATCCCAGGACGCTGTGGAGCGGTGTTTCCTTTTGGGGGATGTTGGCGTGTCTGGCGCTGTTTCTGTTCTTTACAGTATCCGAATACTCAGATCAGCTAGCGTCCCATGGCTGGATTATTGGCATCCTGGTCGCCCTGTTTATTGCCGTGGTACTCTGCGTCCTGGCTCTGCCGGGATTTATGGTTTTGATGTTTTTTGTGGAAGGCATCAAGGTCATCCGGCGTGAAGGGATGAAACCGTCCAACCTGTTGTCCCTGCTTTTTGCGGTTCTATTGTATGGGTATCTGGTCGTCTGGCCCAGGATCGGGGATCTGGCAGAGCATACCTTTGGAACTATGCTTTATGCCATTGTCAGCTTTGCGGCGGCTTATGTGCTGGTGCTGATGTCCATGTACACGTTTTCCGCCCTACTGAACCTGTTTCACTTGAAGAAGAACCGGGGTGCGGATTATATCGTGGTACTCGGCTCTGGGATTCTTGGTACACGGGTGACTCATCTTCTGGCGGCACGGATTGATAAAGGGATCGAGTTGCTGTCCTGCAATCAGGATGCAGTGATGATTCTCTCCGGTGGGCAAGGGCCGGGCGAGGACCTCCCGGAGGGAGAAGCAATGGCGGCTTATGCCGTGGAGAAAGGTGTGGACAAGAAAAGGATTTGGATAGAGTCGAAATCCGTGTCTACAGAAGAAAACCTGCTGTTTTCAAGGCGGATGATGGAGAAAGAGAGACCGAAGGTTATCCTTGTCACCACAGCTTATCATGTGTTCCGGGCGCTGCTCCTTGCCAGAAGGCAGGGAATGAAATGCGTTGGCTATGGGGCAAAGACGAAATGGTATTTTACGCTGAACGCCCTGCTCCGGGAGTTTGCCGGGTATCTGAAACTGACATGGAAGTGCCACATCTTGGTGGTTGGTATCGCGGCGGGGATTATGATTGCGGCAAGGCTGATCGCTTTGTTTCTATAAACTATGAAGGGATACTGCCAGTGGGAGATCTTTTTTCGTCCGGCAGCCTCTTATCTGGGAGCTGCCCGCCATGATGACGGTGCAGCTTTTTTTCAAATCCTACAAAATTGTAGGCTGAGAGTCATGTTACTGTAGGATTTGAGTGGTATGCTTACAGCAGTTCAGGAAGAGAGCAGAGTCTAACAGCTTTTGCGAGAGGTATCTGTTTTTATGTCTGGACAAAACAGATAAATGAAAGAGGTGCATAACATATGGATTTATTAGATGTAAGATCAATTTCCAAAACTTACGGCAGTGGTGAAACGGCTGTACACGCATTAAAAAATGTTAGTTTTTCGGTTCCAAAAGGAGAGTATGTTGCTATCGTAGGAGAGTCTGGATCCGGAAAAAGCACATTGCTTAACATGATCGGCGCGTTGGATAACCCCACATCGGGAAAGGTGCTGATTGACGGCAAGGATATCTTTGCGATGAAGGAGAGCAAGCTGACTATTTTTCGTAGACGGAATATTGGCTTTATTTTTCAGGCGTTCAATCTGATCCCGGAGCTGACCGTGGAGCAGAACATCATCTTTCCGGTACTGCTGGATTACCAGAAACCGGATAAGAAGTATCTGGAGGAGTTGCTTGCGGTACTGAATCTGAAGGAACGCCGGAACCACCTGCCCAGCCAGTTATCCGGCGGCCAGCAGCAGAGGGTAGCAATCGGGCGTGCGCTGATTACACGCCCCTCCCTGATTCTCGCTGACGAGCCGACCGGCAACCTGGACACCCAGAGCAGCAGCGAGGTGATTGCCCTGCTGAAAAATGCATCCAAGCGGTACGCCCAGACGATCATCATGATCACCCATAACCGGAGCATTGCGCAGACGGCAGACCGGGTACTGCAGGTATCAGACGGCGTGCTGACCGACATGGGGAGGTGCAGTGAATGAAGAGCTATTTAAGCCTTATCCCGATTTCGGCAAAAGTACACAGACGGCAGAGCCGGATGACGCGAATTTGCATTATTCTTGC
>JAQUWF010000042.1 GCA_028692975.1 Lachnospiraceae bacterium | reverse complement strand
GCCTGAGCTTTATACTCGGGATCGTAGTGACGTTGATTACGTGCCATTTATCAGCACCTCCTTATTCTCTTTATTATATACATAATCTTTGAATTAAGGGTGCCAACTTTATTTATACAACATCAAAATTGCTTACTGTGCCATTCGTGTTTTGTACTGCGACCGGCAAATATCCATAGAATGCTTTCACTACTTTACGGAACCGATTCCAAAGCGTGAAATAGACCCGGCAGAATTGAACGATGATTTTTTAACCTATGCAGGGAAAAAAAGCTACTCTGCTAATCACCGCAGGGTATATTGTTTGCCCAAAGCAGGGATTTCAGATGGAATTGTTCGTGTTACGACCGGCGTCTGCCACAAACAGGAGTTGCTGGACACCGCACACAACTTTGATTTTTTGCTGACTCCAAGGAGCGATGCCCCTTATAACTGCGGGATTGTTTCTTATGAAAACCAGCTGACGATAAATTTTACGAGAAAGTGTGAAAAAAAGGAACTGGAACCGATCTTCTTCCAGTGCCTGAGAGCAAAAGGATGCTCCGTAAGAATTCTATCTAAAAAATCAGATTGAGGAAACGACGTTTCCCCAATCTGATTTTTTTCATATCCAACCTGGTTCTCTACTTTTCTTTTGTTTCTCCTTCCGGGAAAATAATCTTAAATACAAAAAAGAAGATAATCATAGACACTCCACCTGTAATAACTGTTACCAGCAGATTATAGATTGCCGGTGAAACATATACCGATGCAATCGGCATCCACAGATTGTTGAATCCATTACATATTAAAGAAATCACAACCCATGCAATGAAGTACCACATTGCCTGATACCATGGATTTCCATGACTCTTAAATGTAATGTTTCTCTGTAGTGGAAAGTTGATGCATTGTGCCAGGAAAGATCCCACTTCATAACTAATAAAGTATCCCAACCCACCTCCGATCAGTACTGTTCCAGTCGTATCACGAAGTACATTGTAGCCCAGAAGGCTCCACGTAAATTCAACACCGAAGATTTTCATGTGTGTCTGTGGCCACATGAATTCTGTGCCCGCAAGACCTTTTCCAAGAATCCCCGGCATGAATGTAAATACCAAATACTGAAATACCGTTACCATCATACTAAATACAAAGAAATAGAATATCTGATAAATCCATTTGGAAAGTTTGGGATGTTTTTCTTCAAATGTGGACCATTTACTCATCCGCCATTCTTTTATATTATTCATCGCTTCTGTCCTTCTCTTTGTTCGATTTATTTTCCTGCAATTTTCTTCTCGTAAATTTTGTTGGCTTTCCTATTTCTGAAAAAACCACCAATAATCTTACCCATTCCTTTGAGAAAACGTCCATTCACAACAGTTAATATGCCCTCTGCCATCTCCATACTTACCATCCCGCCAGTCATCTTGGCAAGTGCACGAAACGGCATGTTATAGATAAACAAAATGTTTAGATCCGGTTTTCCCTTTTCCTCACTCTTCTTTTTCATAGAAGTCAACTTTTTATAAATAAATCTGGCAAGTCCACTCTTCGCATAGTACATTTGACAGATTGCATCATTTAATTGTAACTCGCCCGCCCATTTACCAGAAGGAATAGGATAACCAAGAAGCGTCTCAAATTCCGTATCATCGATGTTCTGAACCAGTCCGGTATAGTAGTATGGAAGCTGCGCAGGGTTATATGGATACTCATTGGTCGTTCCGTCCACTTCTAGAATATCTTTCAATCTAATATCACTCACGCTGGCTCCAATCATGACCTCATAATTTCCCATTTCAGTTTCCCACCGATTCGTCTTCACATTCCAGTAACGGAATGTTTTATCGTCAAATGCAATCCTTACTTCTGCACGTTCTCCTGCTTTTAAGAACACTTTTGTAAATCCTTTGAGTTCCTTTTCTGGTCTGAATACAATTGCATTTGGAAGCCCCACATAAAGTTGCACTACCTCTGCTCCCGCATAAGCACCGGTATTGGTCACTGTGGCTGTAACTCCATTTGCATCTACCTTCATATCGGAATATTCAAAAGTCGTATACGATAACCCAAATCCAAATGGATACTGTACGCGAACTTTGCTTGTATCATAATAGCGATAGCCAATATAAATGGCTTCACGATATTCTGCATTCCTCTCTATACTTGGATAATTGCGAAATGCCGGTGTATCTTCGTAACGTATTGGATATGTTTCATTTAATCTTCCTGATGGATTCGCCTTTCCCATAATCAGGTCCAGCATTGCACTCGCTCCGGCCTGGCCGGTTAAATAACCATGAAGAATTGCTTTGCAGCTGTTATGCCATGGCATTTCAATCGCAGATCCTGCAGAAATGATTCCCACAATATTTGGATTCACCTTTCCTAATGATTCTAAAAGTTCTATCTGATTCTGCGGAATGCGCATATGTGTACGGTCAAGTCCTTCTGATTCACTGAGTTCATCCAAACCGAAGCAGTAAAGGATAATATCAGCATTCCGCGCAGCATCGAGTGCTTCCTTTTTCAGTACTTCATCCGCCTCACCGGTACGTTTGTACCCACAACTGGTACCCACAACCTGAAGATCATATTGGGAGATTGACTTCTCCATCGTCTCTACAAATGTGGCATTTACAACGGAGGATCCAGCACCCTGATAGTGTGGCTCGAATGCAAAATCCCCAATCAATGCTACCTTGCTTTTCTCTGCAAGCGGCAGAATATTTTCTGTGTTTTTCAGTAACACTGCACTTTCTAATGCTGCACGCTTAGCAAGTGCATGATGCTCTGTCTCACTGAATGTCTTTGGTTTATTCTTGGCCTTTTCTGCCAATGTCAATACCACATCTAACAGTTGATCCACACACATATCCAGTTCTTCCATGGTTAGCGTGCCATTCTCAATGGCTGTGATTACCTGACGCGCTGAATCAAGTCCCGGCACCGGCATCTCAAGATTCGAGCCTGCCGCCACTCCCTGTACATGGTCGTTGGATCCGCCCCAGTCTGTCACGACAAAACCATCAAAATCCCATTCTCCTCGAAGAATATCCTGTAGCAAATGCTTGTTTTCATTCGCATAGGTCCCATTTACTTGATTATAGCTCGTCATAACAGCCTTTGGTTTTCCTTCATTTACTGCAATCTCAAAACCAGTCAGATATATCTCACGAAGTGTTCTCTCATCCAGTATGGAATCCATTGCCATACGACGTAGTTCTTGTGAATTTACTGCAAAATGCTTTGGGCAGGCTGCCACTCCCTGACTCTGAATGCCCCGGACATACGCCGCCGCCATCTTACCGGCCAGATAAGGATCTTCTGCGAAATACTCGAAATTACGACCACAAAACGGACTCCGTTTCATATTCAGGCCTGGTCCTAGAAGTACATTCACTTCTTGAACCATTGCCTCTTCACCTAATGCCTGACCTATTTCTTCTCCAAGTTTTTCGTTCCAGCTGTTTGCAATAGTTGCTGCTGTTGGAAAGCAGGTTGCCGGGAGTGATTCATTTAAACCAAGGTGATCTCCTGCTCCCGCTTGTTTTCGAACTCCATGCGGACCATCTGCGCAGAAAATAGATGGGATATGTAACCTTGGAATATCGCGGGTATCCCATTCTCCTTTGCCACTTAAAAATGCAGCTTTTTCTTCCAGCGTCATATTCTGAATTATACTTTGATGTTTCAAGAGATCTATTTTCCTCCCATTTTTCCTTTTATTAATCTTTTTTCTGTAACTTATTCTGTCTCAGGCGCATAATTACAACCACCATAGTCAGAAGTACCAGTGCTCCAACAACGACATCCACTATTATCAGTACGACCTGCCAGATTGGCATGATAGATACGATACGGCTGTTATTGCTCAGTCCATTCATGGCATTACTCTGGCTGATGGTATAGGCAATATGTTTTGCTGCATTCTGCATGTTGCTAATTACCGTCGGTGTCATCTCATCCTCTGAAAGTTTCCATAAAGTCTCATCCGTATTTAACCACAGATCTGTTCCTGCCTCAAGACCTTCTCTTAAATCTTCATACGCAAATACATCATAGGATGCCTGATCTGTTACTACAAATCCATTAAATCCCCACTCATTCCTTAAAGTCTCTGTCATTAATCCGGCATCTCCACCTGTCCAGCGTGCTCCAATACGGTTCATACTCGCCATCATTGCAAGTGCATTAGAATTTCTTACTGCCATCTCAAATGGTTTCAGGTAAAGTTCACGAATCGTCTGCTCATTTAAGAACATTGCACCACCCATACGGTTCTGTTCCTGATCATTTACTGCAAAATGCTTTACTGTAGGTATGACTCCTTTAGATTGCGCACCTGCGACTGTACTCTGTGCCATAACACCTGACAAGAAACTGTCTTCCGAATAATATTCAAAATTACGTCCACTATAAGGAGAACGATGAATGTTACACGCTGGTGCATACCACACAGTCACTCCTAGTTCAATACTGTCCTCACCAATATATTCACCAAAGGTTTCTACCAGCTCTGCATTCCAGGTAGAAGCAATTACAATCTCTGTGGGATAAGCTGCTCCATCCTCTCCACCAACAAGTCCTGCCGTGATACCTGCGGTTCCATCTTTATCTACAGTTGCCGGAAGCTGAATGGAATCAATATTCTGTGTTGCATATCCACCGATTCTGACCAATTTATCCAATTCTGAAACGGACATTTGTTCCACCAGTTTATTTAGCAGTTCATTATCAGAATCTGAATCCATGAACATAGATACCGTCAGTTCTCCTGCTTCTTCATCTATAGTATCCGTTACCGGATCCGCATTCTGATCCTCCGAATACGATAACTGCATATCATCCAGCAATTCCTGTGGTGCCTCCCAGCTTCCATTTTGATAGGTCTCTGGCCATGTTCCGGACCAGTCACTTCTACTCAGGTATGTATAACTGTCGTCATAATAAGTAATATCTGCATCTGCAAACTGATTTGTAATTGCATTGTCTGTAGATGCGGATACTGCATAGGTGTCTGCATCTAATCCATTCTGTGTTACGGTATATACCATATCAGCATTGCCATCCACATCCATTCCATTGTCTGTTGTGTAACCTTTGGCAGCCAAAATATTATTCAATGCATCATGTGCGTTGGTTCCAGCCGCGAACAGATAGTCTCCTGCATCTACAATATATGTTCCGTAGCCGTCAGCATCATATGTTCTCATCTGCTCCTTGTTTACAACAATCGTAACTTTCTCACTTGCTCCCGGCTCCAACATTTCAGTCTTTGCAAATCCTGCCAGTTCTACTGATGATTTCTCGATTGCATGTTCCTTATCATACTCTGTGTACGGAGACTGCATATAGATTTGTACAGTGTCCTTACCCGCTGCATTTCCAGTGTTGGTAACCGTCACTTCCACATTATAGGAATTATCACTTTCCTGTACTCTATAATCCGTCCAGTCAAATTCTGTATAAGATAACCCATAACCAAATGGATACTGTACCGCAGTGGTGTAATCATAGTTGGCTACGTCCTCATTACCCAGAACGACATCTTCGTAGCGTGTCTCATAATAATGATATCCTACATAGATTCCCTCTCCATATACCATATAATTGTTTGCAAACTGTTCCTCGCTGTTACTGAAACTATAATTCCCAAAATTTGCCATACTTGGAGCACTAAGTGAATCATAAGCATATGTGTCAACCAGTGAACCTGATGGATTGACTTCTCCGCTCAGTACATCACCGACTGCGTACGCTCCCGTTGTTCCGATTGCACCGACCCAGATGCAGGCATCAATGTCGTAGTCTTCCATAACACCAAGTTCTACCGGATTTGATGTATTAAGCACAACAACAACCTGTTCAAAATTATCCTGTGCCATTGCAAGTAATGCTTTCTCATCATCGTTCATCTGAAGATAAGTATATCCTGTCTCTCCCGCCGTACTGGTGAGATCTGTCTGTTCACTTCCCTCTCGTCCAATTACAACAATTGCCGCATCTGAGTAGTTCACAAAACTTTCTGTCTGTGTATTTGTATACGCTGTTGCGGGTACCTCATTTACAACTCCTATGTTACCCGACATGGAACTTAATTCTGCACGCTTGTAAGCTGCACCAGCACCTGTATCATAGAATTCAGCCATGACCGGGTTCACTTCAAACCCAGCAGACTCAAGACCTGTCTTTAAATCAACTGCATCATCTACGTTCACTGCTGCCGCACCGCCTCCACTATAGACCGGATCCATGCTGGCAACACCCAGCAGAGTGACTTTTGCACCCGTCGCCAGTGGAAGAGTACTATCCTGATTCTCCAATAGTACAATTCCCTCTTCCTCTAACTGCATACCCAGATCTGCCAACGCTTCCTCCTTGTCACTCACACTTGTAAACGAAGTCGTGTAATGATCTGTTTGCTCCTCACCTTCTGACACAATCTTCTGCGTGGGTGTATTCAGATATACTGATATTAATCCAGCATATCGACTGGCATAGTAATTACCAATAATTAAACCAATTACTAATATGGCACAAATTACTATAGCTGCCGCCGTCCGTATCTTCGATATTGGTTTTGTCCAAATGTGTTGTTTTTTCTTTTCCATGAAAAAATCCTCCTCTTTTTTTCACCATTATAGAGGAGGACGAATATAATTCAATATGGTTGGCGTGTTCAACTGTTTTTTGTCGTAAACGACACTATTTCTGTCCAAGTGGAAGAAGAATCTGCAGCAGAAAAATATAATTTTCCGTATTAATCTGCATCGTTCCACCATACCGTTTGACCACTATTTTTATCTTGGAGATTTGGCTGTCTGGAACAATTTTCCCTTCGTAATAGTTCTCTATGGTAATATAAAGCATGTCACTTTTTTCAACCAAAAGCAGACTTATCAAGCGCTTTCCTGTTTCACTTATCCTGCGCACTTCACGAATCGCATTATCAATCGCCAGGTCCAGAATCGTGTAGAGATCAATCACATCGACCTGGGACAACTCTTCTGCAGTCACCATGCAGGTCAGCTTGATTCCATGGCTGGCACACAATACACTCTTCTGCGTCAGAATAGTATCAAGTCCTTCATTTCCTGTTTTAACCACAGCGTCATAGAAGTTCACCGCCTCCTGCACCTGCTGGATAATTGCCGCATGATCCCTGGCCTCTGCGCACCCTAATTTATTCAAATGTTTCCGGATTTCATGGCATTTTTCATTGATAATATTGGCGTTCTCTTTTACGAAATCATACTGAATCTGTTTTTGTTGTATTAGTTCCACAAACTGCTTGCGTTCTCCTGTCAGCACATTTCCGATATGCATAGTCATCAGAATGAATAAGATCAGAATACACAGTACAAGAAGAACCGCCATCAGCAGATATCGGATGTACACAAAGATTCCACGCAGACCTTCATACGCCTCCAGTGGCATAATAATATATTCACACATACTCTGCAGCACTGAGAATATCATCATGAACCCCATATAGATTGCCAGATAGGATGCTGCTGTTTTGACCCGGTCTCTTCTGAAGAGTTCCTGCTGTACCCCCTTCTGAATTCGTCTCGCAACAATGCGATAGACCAGACCATACACAATAATATACGCTGCGAGAAGCACCAATAGATATATGGCAAAATGTTGTGCAGGCAGTTCTGGAAAATTCATCAATACAATTATATAACGCACAAGAACCGTTACAATTCCCTCCGTTGCCCTTCCCAATATACACCGGAAAATTGCCTGACTGACCGTTATTTCAAAACAGATATATACCAGGATCATCTGCACTATACAGCAGAATATCAAATAGCAGTATCCAAGAAATTGTAGTTTCGAGGTATCATGCGTTGTCAATTCTAAAAGCTGCATCCATACGAACAGATAAATGATACATAATATAATACTGACCAACACTCTTAGCCACAATTTCTTACGAAAAGGAAACGCCTTTATACAGAACAGAAAACTTGCCAGCATCATTCCAAACAGAAACCTGCCCTGATCAAAAAATAGTAGTAATGTCTCACCCATTCAAATTTACCCTCTCAAATAATTCATATAGTCCTGCATCAATCGTTCCTTATAGGCTCTCCCCACAGGAATCTTCTCGTCATCGATTTCAACTGTATCACTGGTCATTTTTTTCACGTGTGCCAGGTTTACAAGATAAGATTTGTGTATTCTGGAAAAATGATACCCTCTCAGTTCGTTCTCCTGTGTATTCATACTGCCTCGCATATGATATTCTCCAGATTGGCAATGATAATGCAGATTATGATTCTGAACTTCTATATAATAAAAATCAGATATTTTCAGACGTTTTAAACCTTCTCGAAACTCAAAAAGCATATATTGGTCAGCTTTCTGCTGTACTTTACGAATGACCTTCTGAAACTTCATAGAAAATTCATCGTACCCGATTGGCTTTAAAATATAATCAATCGCCTCGACTTCATACCCCATAATGGCATATTGCGCAATATTCGTCACATACATAATAATTACATTCTGATCAATTTCTCGTATCTTACGTGCTGTGTCAATTCCGTTAATACCTGGCATATCTACATCGAACATAATCACATCATAGCCACTCTTATACTGCTTCAGAAACATGTCACCAGAGACAAACTCGTCCATCTGGATCTGGACTTTGAATTTCTCTCCTAATCGAGTCAGATACGTACTCATGATATCTCTCTGCATTTTCTCATCATCAACGATTGCAACATACATAATCTATCCTCCTGAATTTCTCTACATCTAATATATATAATTGTACCACATCTTGCTATATTGTGTAAAAAATACATACAACTTAAATCGGCCTGTTTGTTCTGGTGTTTTACAATAACCATATGCTCTTTCCCTCATACTTTTCTCTGTTTCAAGCATACTATAAATAAAACAGTATGGAGGTGCCACTCATGGAAAAGAAAAAAACAGGCAGCGATACATCTGATTCCTTTGATTACCTTGCCAACGCTGCATCAGCCGGGGACTGTACCGGGTTGATTCCGGCCGGTGAGGTTCCCGAAGAAGCCCTGCGGGATTACCAGGAAATTTACCGCTTCGGCGGGCCGAATTTCGAAAAGCGCAAATAACATCCCGGTCTATTCTTACTTTTATCTTATAACTACTTGAATCCAACCTGCAAAACACGTTATACTGATAGAAAAAAGAAAAGGTGATTTTATGCATTCCAATAAACGCAAACAAAAAAAGGAGCGTACCGCCCTGGAGATTTCTCTGCTGGGCAGTGCTCTCTTTGTGATTCTGGAAATGGTCATGGCTATTGTGACTAGTTCCCAGGCTTTGATCCTGGACGCGGTCTACGATAGCGCCGAGCTGATCATGATCTTATTCTCCCTCATGCTGGTTCCCCTGCTGTACAAACCTTCCAATGAAAAAAGGCCCTTCGGCTACATGCAGGTGGAGTCGCTCTTTCTGGTCATCAAGGGCGGGCTCATCCTTTCCGTAACTGTGGGCCTTATTATCAACAACGTCCAGATCCTGCTTCACGGCGGACGTCATGTGAGTTTTTCCATCATTGCCTGGTTTGAACTTGCCGCGGCTATCCTCAGCATATTCTTTATCCTGATCTTGAAAAAGAAAAACCGCAGTCTCTCCTCTCCCATCGTGGAAATGGAGATCCAGGAATGGAAGATTGACGCTGTGGCCTCCATCGGCATGGCAGCGGCCTTCTTTCTCCCGCAGTTCATTCAGACCTCCTGGATGATGACTCTCAGCCCTTATCTGGATCAGATTATCGCACTGGTGCTGACCGTCTTTATGCTGCCCGTCCCGGTCAAATCAGTGATTACCGGTCTGCGGGATCTTTTCCTGCTGCCACCGGAGGAAGAAACAATCCAGCAGATCAAGGATAATGTGGAACCAATCTTGAAAGATTACGGCTATACCGACTTCTATTACGAAATCGTCCGCACTGGCCGCAAACTCTGGATCAGCTGCTACATTACCTTCGACCGGGATCTGGTGTCCATCAGCCGCTTCAGCGAAGCCCAGGAACAGGCCATCCAGTCCCTGTCCAGCGAATTCCAGGACTTCTACTTTGAACTGCTGCCAAATATTGAATATACGGGGGAGACTACGGTGTAGTCTCCTTATTCATCCATATTTTTTCCTGTCACTTCAAAGGTCAACACTACCGGCTCCATACCAGGTGCCCGCAGCATCAGATGTCCGGTGCCTGTTTCCCCTGTGGTTTTGACGTAAGTACCAGCCGCACCGCCTGTGAGTGCCACATGCTCCGGCCCTATTAGGGCTAATGGTCCATCGACGCGCATGGATATGGCGCGGTTGCTGTACGGAAGCACATTGTGATTATCATCCACCGCCCGTATGCGGATGGTTGCCATATCCCATGTATCGCCTTCGGTCAATGTGTTCGTATCCGTCCGTACTTCCAGACGCGGCTGCTCTGCCGGTCCTTTTTTCACTTCGGCCACCGGCTTGCCGTTCTTTACTGCCACAAACTTCCACTGGGTCATCTTGCCGCCCCAGTTGCCCATATATTTTCCGCACAGCTCATTTCCCTTTTCAAAAGTAAATTGCTTCGTCAGCATGAGTTTTCCCACCAGTAACCTGATCCTTGGCGGCAGGGCTGCCTGTCCATATTTTGCAATAGCATACAGGCATTCTTTCACCTGGGCTGCTGTTTTCTTATCGTATCCCTCGTTCTTTTCCAGAAGGCAGCCGATGGTATCATCCAGAAGGATCGGCCCATGCTTCATGTGTGAGAACTTCTCACCCGGAGCAAATTTTGCGATAAATTCGTCATTTTTGTAGAGTTTTACATAGTCTGCATTGGTGAATGCGTAAACATCGCCCATGTTGCAGGCCGGATGCTCTCCCATATCCATGGAACTGCTGATCTCCAGCACCGGGGTCTTCAAGCCCTCTGCCGCAAATACAGCCGCCGCCATCTTGGGATTACGGAACATATCCATCACACCGTGGTAGCATACACGGTCCCCGCTTCCAAAGTCCTGATGGGTATTGTAGTCAAACATGCACCAGCCGAAACTGCCTGCAATATCTGCCTGTGCGCGTACCTCGTCCAACACTGCTGCATGACGCAGGGCATGTTCGCAGCGTTTTTCCTCCCAGTCAAAGGATTTGGTTGGGAACATATGCCCATTATTCTCACTGATCAGATAGCCCTTTCTCATATTAGAAGTAATATTTTTCTTCGGCTCACAGCCCTTGTTCGGTCCATTGTGATAGAAATCATTATAGGTGTACACATCCTCCAGCAAATGGCTGTTTTTCCTATTGCGCACACCGCCGGTAGGTCTTGTGTGATCCAGTTTGTGGGCCACCACATTGGTCATGCGGTAGAGGGCATCATCATCCTTACTCTCATTGATACGTACACCCCACAGGAATATGCTGGGATGATTGCGATACTGCAGCACCATCTCCCTCACATTCTGTACCGCCTGCTTCTTCCAGTCCTTATCTCCAATATGCTGCCATCGTGGGAATTCCGTGAACACCAGCAGACCGATCTCATCACAGCGGTCCACAAATGCCTGGCTCTGTGGATAATGGCTGGTGCGCACCGCATTGCAGCCCAGCTCGTATTTCAATATATCTGCATCCAGTGCCTGGGCACGGTCCGGCGCGGCATAGCCCATATAAGGGTAACTCTGGTGCCGATTCAGACCGCGCAGTTTGATTTTCTTTCTATTCAGATAGAAGCCCTTCGATGTGAAAGCCACCTCACGGAAGCCAAAGCGCACCTGTCTGGTATCCACCTCCACTCTATCTTTCCATAAATGAAGGATTACCGTATACAGATTGGGATTGTTTATATCCCACAAGGCGGCACCCGGTACCTCCATGCTCATATCATCTATATAAGGTCTGGCTGGAGTTTCCGCCAGAACTGTCCCCGACGCATCTTTTACTTCCACACTCACCGTACATTTCTCACTGCGCCTGGTCTTCATTTCCAGATACATGACCTTATCCATCGTGCCATAGACAAATACATCGGCAAAATGGGACGGTTCCTTCACCTCCAGCGTCACGCCCCGATACAGGCCACCGAAGGTCATATAGTCGATCACATGTCCAAAAGGGGGAATATTCAAAGTTTCCCTGCTGTCCAGCCGCACCGTGATCAGATTATCCTTTCCAAGCAGGACACTCTTTGTCAGGTCTGCAGTAAATGCCGTATAGCCGGAGGAATGCTTTGTCACTAGCACACCGTTACAAAATACCTCAGCCTCATGGGCCGCCGCACCAAAATGCAGATAGATACATTTTCCCTTCCACTCCAGGGGAACATGCAGCATACGCACATACCCGCTGACCATCTGATATTCCTGCTCGTCACAGTAATTGGTTTCCATTTCCTTCACGGTATGTGGAAGACGCACGGGTGTCAGTTCCTTCATTGTCTCTGTTGTCATATGAAGCAATTCCTTCGTATAGTTTTCTGTAAAATACCAGTCATTATTCATATTATAGTTCATCGATATATTCCTCCTTCACGTACCACACAGCAAGTTATTTAGTAACTTAAATATAACATTCTCTATCTTTATTTACAATCACAACAGCGTTTCTTTTCACAAACGAAAAAGACACCACAGTCCGAAGACCATGGTGTCCTTTTTCATCTTATAGTTCTATATTTTTTTCTTTCAATTCCGTCAAATACAACTTTGCATCTTTGATAAAGCTAATGGCGATCATAACGATGACCGCCCCTATGGGGAAGGCCGCCACAATACTTACTGATTGCAGATTGTTCATGGAACTTTCCGAGAACACCAATGCGATAGGAAGGATAATCAGCAGGATACACCACATGAGCTGAACCATTTTATGTGGTTGCGCACCGCCCTCCAGTTTGTGATAACTGTAGCAGGATGCGGTCAGGGCAATGGAATCAAAGGACGTTGCATAAAAGGCAACCATGGTCACCAGTACCAGCACCATAATAAAGGAAGCGCATGGCAGCATCTTTATCATGGAAATAATAAGGCCGTACAGGTCTCCGTCTGCATTGTACTGTGCAATAAAATCTGTCACCTTATTTACCTGCAGTCCCATGGAATAATTGCCCAGAACAATAAAGCTTACCAGTGTAGAGCCAACGCCGAACACATAACCCCCAAGAATCGTCTGGCGAATGGTACGGCCTCTGGAAATACTTCCGATAAAGAACGGAGCTGCCACACACCATACCATCCAGTAAGCCCAGTAATATATAGTCCAGTCCTGAGGGAAATTCGACGTTCGCTGGGGATCTGTGAACGTGGCCAGCCCAATAAAGTTCTGCACCATTCTTCCCAGTGACTCAAATCCGGTTTCGATAATGTAACGTGTCTCTCCTCCGAAAAGAAGCACGAACAGCAGTAAGCCAAAGAACAGATAAATACATGCTTTTGCCAGGATACTGATTCCTTTAAATCCATGTAACAGGGAATAGGTATAAACGAAACAGGTCAGCAGCAGGATGATAATCGTTATCAGAGTTCGACTGATTTCGATATGAAACAGTTCGCCCACGATACTTGCCATAAGCGGTGTCGCCACACTGAAGGTGGTCGCCGTACCTGCAAGCAGTGCAAATACTGCCAGCAGGTCAATGATACGCCCCGGAACCCCATCCGTATGCTTTCCTAACAATGGACGGCAGGCTTCCGAATATTTCTGACGGTTTCTCTTTCTCACATGAAGCATAAAACCGAAGGCTACCGCAAGTACCAGATAAAACGCCCATGGAATAAAGCTCCAGTGGAAAAGCGGGAATACGCCCGACCATTCCTGAATGCTTCCCATCTCCGCAATATGTGGATTGGTGGCATACATAACCCATTCCGAAAAAGAATAAAACAGGATATCGGCTGCCAGGCCACAGGTAAACATCATACTGCCCCAGGAAAAGAAGGAATATTTTGGTTTTTCCCCCGGATCTCCCAGAACAATATTGCCATATTTAGAAAAAGCAATAAAAACAGATAAAATTAAAATCCCAAGGCCAATCACCAGATAATAGGTACCAAAGGTGTCTCCAAAGAAATAACGCACCTGGCTTAAAACTGCATTTGACTCTTCCGGTATAAAAAAGAACACGACAGCAAGCCCCGCCACAATAGCCAGCGGCACCAGCGTTATCATCCAATCAATCTTTTTCGTTTCAGTATTCACGATTTTCTCCCCCTACATAATTCTCATAAATTTTGTCACCAGTTACGATTCTATAATATTCCTTTGCGTACCGATACTGCCGCAGGGAATACTCCCCGAAATCGACCCCCAGGCTTCTCTTGTACTCACACCAGTTGCTCCAGAGCAGACCACAGGCTGCAATATAACAATAGATTTTCATCCGCACCTCATCCGGGCATGTGCCATCAAAATAGAGGTCTATCAGACGGTCCACCTGCTGCCTGTCGTAAAGAGAATAAATGCAGAACATGGCGATATCCACATGTGGATCCTGCATCCCGGCATATTCCCAGTCAATGAGCCGTACCTCATCTCCCACAAAAAGGAAATTATCCGGTACTGCATCGATATGTGTAAGCACTTTCTGTTCCACATGCTGATCTATATACGACTGCAGGCTGAGCACCTGCTCTTTCGTCTTTTGATAATCTTTATAGACAGACGGTTTCCCTTTCCAAAGGCTCTCATAGAAATCAATCTGTCCAAAAATACTGAATTCATGATCCACCGTCAGTTTCATTTCATGGAAGCAGCGCAGCTTCTTCATACATTTTTCCAAATCTGCTTCGTTACATGGATCGCAGACTCTTGCATCCTCCAGAAACTCTGTGATCTTATAACCATTCTCCGCGTTGATATAGGCGATGTCATCACAGATATGCTCTCCATCAATGATCCCATACACTGCGGCTTCTTCCCGGCGGTTGATCAGCTGATCGGTTCCCTCTCCAGGGATTCGCATGATATATTTTTTTCCCTTTGCAGTAAAAAGAAAGGAACGGTTCGTCATGCCCTTTTTCAGCACCGTAAGATCCGTGATATCACCTGCTCTCACATCCAATGCTTCACCGATGACCTGCAGTGCATCTGACTTTAACTGGCTGGAATGACCGTCTAATTCCCGCAGCTGCTCAAAGGTATTGATTTCCACCACGTCCTGTGCATGAACTACTTTGGCCTGAACCAGCATACGGTTCTTTTCATAGAGCGCTTCCTCCCAAAAAGAATTGTCATAATGGCTGTCCCCACATAAAGCACTGATGCGCTCCCGCACCACAGACGCTTCCTGCTCCAGCAGATAAGCAATACCGATCATGGCATTTCCCGCTGCATTTTCCGTAACAGAGACCAGTTCCATCTTCCGATTGACCCTTACGGTGCTGTCATCATCCACCATATCGCTGACCATGTACCAGGAATATAGTTCATGGCGGTGGAATGGATTGTTTTTGCACCAGATATCACAGGGAACAATGTAACTGTTAGACAGATGCGACAGCACCCTTTTCATGGAATGCAGATTGTTTTTTGAGGCATATGCTTCATTCACAATAAGGTCCACGCCATACTGATCCATGAGATACTCGTACTGCTCTTTCATGAATCCCACCACTATATAAACACTGGTAATGCCCACTTCATGGAGTTGTTTAATGATACGCTCGATCAATGGCTCCCCATTGACTTCCAAAAGACCTTTTGGTGTTTCTGTATTAATAGGAACCATACGCATCCCAAATCCAGCTGCCAGAATAATGGCATTTCTTGGATCTTTCTCCTGAATCTCTTTATATGCCTTTTTCGTAGGCTGAATCTGCTCATTCAGAAAACCTTCCTCAATCAGATTCTTGATGGAACGATTGATTACGCCAAGGGAATGGCCGCACGTTTCCGCCAAAATCCGCTGATTCACAAAGGGTTCCTGTATTAGTTTGTTCAGAACATCGCTTTCTTGTTTGTTCATGTACGAAATATTCCTCCTTTTCGTGAACATCTATGTAAAAAAATAAGACCGCTATTTATATGTCTATATATATTATACAAACATTTTCCCAGATGTCAACACATCCTTTGAAAAAATCAAAGGATGTGCACCAGGATCATATATAATACAGTCCCTACTGTAATGCTAAGGATCGTATTTTTCTTCCAGATGTGAACCAGTGCTGTGGCTGCTACACCGACTATGGTGATCAGATTCTCCCCCCATGCTCCGGTAGGAATCGTCTTCAGACAGTACACCACCAGTGTAGCCATAATGGCTGCCGGTAGCATATTGCCAAGGGAACGCACCCGGGGTCCCAACTCGCCCTTTCGTCCCAGAAATACAAAGGGCGCCGCACGGAGGCAGATCGTGATTGCAGCCGATACCAGTATGGTAAGCAGTATCTGTGTATTATTCATGGTCTTCGGCTCCTTTCGTATCTATGTTTGTCGATTTGTATTGTCCGTAAAAGATCAATACCACTGTCGATAAAAGCAGTGACGGCAGAATAAAATTATCCGCGCCCAAGAGCAGCAGGAATACCATAGAGAAAATGAGTCCCGCCAACGCCGGGATATGTGTCTCGGCCTTTCTCCACTGATCGATGAAAATAGTAACGAACAGGGCCGTCATACAGAAATCCACGCCCTCGAAGTCAAAAGGAATCACCTGCCCCATAATGCCTCCAAGCACCGACCCGATGACCCAGTATATCTGACAGAGCACTGCAATATAAAACATGAGATTCCGCTTATTCATATGTATGGGGAATTCTGTGGTGCTGTTCAACGCAAAGGTCTCATCGGTCAGCGAAAAAACCATATATGGAAATCGTTTCCCCATCTTGCAGAAATCCTCCACAAAGGATACTCCATAAAAGATATGTCTGCTATTCATGGCAAGGGCCGTAAGTGCCACCGTTACCAGCCCTGTCCCGGCACTTAAGAAAGGTACCATCACAAACTGAAAAGCACCTGTATAGACGATCAAACTGATCAGCCCTGACCAGTAAAATGCAAAACCAGCCTGATTCATCAGAATACCAAAAGCCATGCCCAGGAATATATAACTGAACATAATCGGTATGGATTTTGCAAATGCATAGCGTAACTCACTCTTTCTCACTTCATTTTCCTCATTTCGTCAGATCAATCCCAGCTGTTCCAGCCCGGTCAGGATGCCTTCTTCCTCCTGCGTACCGGTGATGTAGTCTGCCTGTTTCTTCAGGCTTTCTGTGGCATTTCCCATGGCCACCTTATAGTCCGCTGCCTCAAACATACCCAGGTCATTGTTGCTATCGCCAAAGGCTATAACGGGGCATCCTGTATTCCCGGTCAGCTCCAGGATTTTCTTCATACCGGTCCCTTTTGTGATTCCTGTGGGTCCCATTTCCACCGTAGTGCCGCCTAAACCGCCCTCATGGAATACTGGCTGGAAGAAATCCGCCATCTCTGTACAGGCAGCCTCCGCCGTGCAGCCCGGCTGTTTCTTCGCACTGATCTTATTGATATGCATGACATTCTCATACCCCTTGATCGGCCGCCAGCGATTGCCGATCTGCTCGGTAATAACGGTGGCAAACCAGTCCACTTCATTGGTATATTCGTCCTTATCATAATACATATATTCCCGGCCTTCCATGACCGGTATCATGCCATGCGCCCGCAATACGTCCAACGCCTTGCGCGCCTGTGTCGTAGTCACTTCTATATTCTGTATGCACTGCCCCTGATACTCCAGATAAGCGCCCATGGCCCCCACCATGCCCACAAAATCCATGCGCAGCACTTCCTCCGGTATAAAAGCCCGCGTCCTGCCCGTACAGATAAAAGGCACATGCCCCGCCTTGCGCACTCTGGCAATAGCCTCCACCACACTGGGCCGCACCCCATCTATAATATCACTGACCGTCCCATCCAGGTCAAAAAATACAATCTTCTTTTCCATATCGAAACCTCTCTGCAAAAATTTTCTTAAGTCGAACATCTTCTATTATATTGATTTTTTCGCCACATGGCAAGAGCACTTCCCAAATAACAAAAATAATAAAAACTGCCCGAAATCTCTTTTCAGAAGTTCCGGGCAATTCTCTAACTCAAAAACATTCACTCCGTCCCATTCATAACGATGGAAACTATATTCTGCTGCTGCAGGTAGCCACAGCTGGATAAGCCTGCTTTTACGATGTCCTTCCAACGCTGGGGGGACAGGTTAAAAACTGTCTGGTCATCTAATACCACGGTGCACGCCTGTCTGGTTCCGCCCTCGGACGGTATGACCTTATACATATTTTTGCGGTTGATCGCACCGATTTCTTCCAGCATGTTGATCATGCGGTATACCGTGGCGATCCCGATGGTCGAATCTTGTTTGGCTGCTTCTGCGTAAATCTCCTTACAGCAGGAGCACTGCTTATCAAGGATAATATCCAGTATCAACAATCGCTGCTTCGTGATCCTGCATCCATTCTCCCGAAGATTTACAACGATACGCTGCTTCATCCGATTATCAGCCAATTTCCTACCTCCAATCTTCACTGCCTTTTAATGACAATGTCCGCCGCAATGACTGCAGTCACCTCCACACTGAATGGATTTTCCTGCTTTTTTATCTTTGACCATTTTTCTTATGATCAATGCCACGATTGCGGCTAAACCAATTCCAACTACGATTGTTCCCATAGAATTTCCTTTCTAATGAACCGCTGCTCTAGGCCTTTGCCTTCGCATTGACACTGCGTACGTTCATGGTAAGGTTATTGCTTTCCTTATATGGTCTAAAGAGCATATATAAGAAGAAAATCACCATAAGGAATGCTACAACTGTACCAATGCCGAACACGCCTGTAGTGATCAGCGTACCGATCTGATATACACACAGCGATGCGCAGTATGCCAGGATGGTCTGATAGCCGATGGCGAACCAAAACCATTTTGCACTGTTCATTTCACGCTTGATTGCACCCATTGCTGCGAAGCAAGGTGCACACAACAAGTTAAATACCAGGAAGGAATAAGCAGCTACTGCTGTCATGCTTCCTGCCAGAGAACCCCAAACCTCGGCTCCGTCTTCTGCTACTTCTGCAAATCCATATAACTGTCCAAATGTTGCTACAACGTTTTCCTTTGCTACAAGTCCTGTGATAGCTGCCACTGCGGATCTCCAGTTGCCCCATCCAAGAGGTGCGAAGATAAATGCGATGCCGCTTCCGACAGCTGCCAGAATACTGTCATTCATATCCTCAACCATTCCGAAGGAACCGTCTACGAATCCAAAACTCTGTGCAAACCAGATAACAATGGTAGATAACAGGATGATGGTACCGGCCTTTTTGATGAAGGACCAGCCACGCTCCCACATGCTGCGCAGTACATTGCTTACGGTAGGCATATGGTATGCAGGTAATTCAATAACGAATGGTGCAGGATCGCCTGCAAACATTTTTGTTTTCTTTAAGATGATTCCGGAGAATACGATAGCTGCAATACCTACAAAGTAAGCACTGGGTGCAACCCAGGAAGCTCCGCCGAACAGTGCACCTGCAATGAGGGCGATGATCGGTAATTTAGCACCACATGGAATAAATGTGGTTGTCATGATGGTCATTTTACGGTCGCGGTCATTTTCAATGGTTCGAGATGCCATAACACCAGGAACACCACAACCGGTTCCGATCAGCATAGGGATAAATGATTTACCGGATAAACCGAATTTACGGAAGATTCTGTCCATGATAAATGCAATACGTGCCATGTATCCGCAGGACTCCAAAAATGCCAGGAAGATGAAAAGCACCAGCATCTGAGGTACGAAACCAAGTACGGCTCCAACACCACTGATTACACCATCTACCAGAAGACCAGTCAGCCAGTCAGCACAGCCGATTGCTTCCAGACCACTCTGGCAAGCCGGAATGATCCATTCGCCAAACAAGGTATCGTTGGTCCAGTCTGTCAGCATGGTTCCTACCGTAGTTACGGAAACATAATAAACAATAAACATGACAACTGCAAAAATCGGCAGTGCCAGGAAACGGTTGGTTACAATACGGTCGATCTTATCGGAAACCGTCATCTTGCCCTGATTTTTCTTTACACAGCAGTCATGGATGATTGTTCCGATGTAAACGTAACGCTCGTTTGTGATAATGGATTCTGCATCATCATCCATTTCTTTTTCACAGTTCTTGATATCATTCTCAATATGCGCCATGGTTGCTTCTGGAATCTGAAGCTGTTCCAGGATCTTTGCGTCACGCTCAAAGATCTTGATCGCGTACCATCTCTGCTGTTCTTCCGGCAGATTGTGCAGCACTGCTTCCTCGATATGAGCCAGTGCATGTTCTACGCAGCCTTCGAAGCTGTGCTGTGGAATCATGCGTTTACCGGATTTTGCCACTTCCACTGCAGCATTGGCAGCCTCGGTGATCCCGACACCTTTCAGTGCAGAGATCTCAACAACCTTGCAGCCCAACTCTTTCGCCAGATTCTTTGTATTCAACTGATCGCCGTTTTTCTCTACGATGTCCATCATGTTGACCGCTGCGATAACCGGGATGCCAAGTTCAACCAGCTGTGTGGTCAGATACAGGTTACGTTCCAGGTTCGTTCCGTCTATAATGTTAAGGATAGCATCTGGTCTCTCGGTAATCAAGAAGTTTCTCGCTACCACTTCTTCCAGTGTGTATGGTGATGAAGAATAAATACCAGGTAAATCGGCAATGATCACATCTTTATGACCCTTTAACTTTCCTTCCTTTTTCTCAACCGTAACGCCCGGCCAGTTACCTACGAACTGGTTGGAACCGGTCAATGCATTGAATAATGTTGTCTTACCGCAGTTTGGATTTCCGGCAAGTGCAATTTTGATTGACATTTGATTTCCTCCTCATATATTTTATACATTCTATCTACGTTGTAGTTAGTTTTTCTTTATGTATATTAGTGTTAAGTCATTCTGATTAGCATTTTCTAACTTATGATCAAAAAAAATATTTACACCGTTTCAATCATCTGTGCGTCCGCTTTTCGCAAAGATAATTCATAGCCTCTTACGGTAACCTCTATAGGGTCTCCCAGCGGTGCAACCTTGCGCACGAACACTTCCACGCCTTTTGTGATGCCCATATCCATGATTCTTCTTTTGACTGCGCCTTCTCCGTGCAGCTTAACCACCTTCACTGTGCTTCCCACAGCTGCTTCTTTTAAAGTTTTCATGTTGCCTCCTTCATTTTTTATAACTATTAAAATTTTTGATTCTCACCAAAAACAATATGTAAGACAATGCCGTCTTAGATCTGAATTTTGTTAGCCATTTCCTTACTGATTGCAACACGGGAATCTTTCACATTCACGATCATATTGCCATTGATCTCAGTGACAACAGAAACAATACCACCAGCAACAAAACCAAGGGTTTCTAAAAAACGTCTGGTCTCTTCTTTTCCACCGATTCTTTTAATGGAAACATCTTCTCCAACATTAGCCATAGTTAAAGGCATCATCGGGCACCTTCTTTCCTCATATTGATAAATAGTTTCATTTGTGTTTCTGTGGTTAGTATATACTCACTTCCAGAAGTTGTCAATAACTTTTATTAGATTTTATTAATATTTGTTATTCCGTATTAATAATGTTCTCATTTTTATTGATAAGAAATCTCAATAAACTTCCAATTGTCATTGATTTGCCGTGTTTTCTATGCTATACTTTTAGTTAAGTTGAACTAACCATTCTGTCGGGCAGGGATTCTACTGCCTGTGATTTACAACACGAATAACTATATGAGGTGATGACTATGAAACCTGTATCAAATGAATCTTCTGAAAATTATCTGGAAACCATCCTTGTTTTAAGCAAGCGGTTGCCAGTAGTTCGCTCTATCGATATTGCAACGGAACTTGATTTTTCCAAGCCCAGCGTCAGCGTTGCTATGAAAAATCTTCGTGAAAAAAAATATATCGAAGTCAGCGATGCCGGCTTTATCACATTAACGGACAGTGGCATGAACATCGCAAAAATGATCTTAGAACGCCATACTCTGTTATCCAACTGGCTGGTGACCCTAGGTGTCTCCCCCGAGACAGCTGCCGAAGATGCCTGCCGCATGGAACACGTAATCAGTGCAGAAAGCTTTGCAGCACTCAAATCACATATTCAATAAACAACGAAAAATCAAAAAGGCGAGCGCCGGGAATTTCTTCCCGGCGCTCGTGCTTTAAGGAGTGTACTTTGTTACGAATTTATAGTCCAGCCAGTTTTTTGCCAGCCTCTTTGCATTGTTTTACCGCATCAGCATCCGGCTCTTCATTGGCGATAATGCCTTCTCCGCCTATCACCGTCGCACCTGCCTTTTCCATGCGCTCAGCCCAGTCGCGCATCCATTCTCCGTCTCCCCAGCCATAAGAACCGAACAAGACGATCTGTTTGCCGGAAATACTTCCCTCGATGTCAGCCACAAATGGCTCCATCTCATCTTCCTCCAGCTGCTCGGATCCCATAGAAGGGCATCCCAGTGCGAAAGCCGGTTCTGCCAGAAGTGCTGCTTTATCTACCGCATCCACAGTAAGGAGTTCTGCCTCTTTGCCTGCCTCTTTTACTCCGTCCGCAACAGCGTTTGCCATAGCCTCCGTATTACCCGTGCTGCTCCAATATACAATTTTTACTTTTTCCATCTTCGTTCTCCTTTATCCGTAACTGTGCACAGTTACTATTATCCCGCTATTTCACATAGCGTCTTTCCCGCGAGTAATTCCCGCGTCGCTTTGTCCTTTGCATCATCAAATTTTCGAAATACCTCTTTCGCTCTGGATAAGTCAGAATACACCTTCCAATATCCGCACAAAAGATAATTCCTTCCCTCGTTGGCGATAAAACCCTCAATATCCGCAATCGGATACCCCAGAAAAATGCCTATTTCATGAGGAAATGATTCATTGTTCTCGTAAAAACATCCCACCCGCTGTTTCAGAAGCGGCAGGAGGTCTTCCAGGGACTCTCCCATGTATCCGAATTGTAATAAGAAGTTTCGTACTGCGTCCTGCTGCAAATGTGCATTTATAGAATCCCGGCGATACAGAAAAATAACATGTTTGCTCCGGCTCCTATGCAATATCTCACACACAATATCTGTATGTGCCAGTTCTCTGCGTACTAATTTCCAGTCTGCATGCTTCACCACCAATATGCAGGAATATTTAATCCCCTTCAGCAGCGGTGCTGTCTGCATAACCAGCCGCAGCCGCAGATTATCCTCTTCCTTATTCAAAGCAAGGTATTCCAGTATCATTTCCTTCGGCATACCATGTCCTCCTATGCGTACTGCTCTAAGATACCGATTAGTGCGCTGGCACTGCTGCTGTGGGAACGCTCCAGAGCAGTATTATTCCGCTCAGATTCTGTCACCGCACAATGTACCATCTTATGAGAAACCGTCGAGGTAAATAAAATCATCAGATCTGGACATCCGATTTTGTTTTTCAGATCTGTCTTCATCTTGGTAAATACTTTGGCCTTGCATTTATAACGTTTGCAGATATCCTTGTACTGTGTTTCCATTCTCTCGTGTCCGCCAATAATCACAACGCTCATATGTAAATCCTCCTGTTTTTGTCAATTAGTTTCTCCTAACCGTTAGCGTAGGCTAACTATAACAGATAACATAAGACGCGTCAATAGCGACGCGTCTTATTGAGAAATAATCGCATTATGAAATTAAATTCCGCATACTTTCCAGGCTGATGCCCAATGTGGAAGTATTGTGCAGCAATGCAGAAGTCGTAGGCTGGATCACTCCCGCTACGCCCAGCAATATCAGTCCCAGATTGAAGCTGATCACAAAGCGGTAATTCCTGCTGATACGCTTCATCAGTCCATTGCCCAGAAGCTTCAACGTCACCAATTCGTACAGATCGTCTGCTGAGATCGTAATATCCGCAATCTCCCTGGCCAGCTGTGCACCCTCGCTGATAGCGATACCCACGTCCGCCGCAGACAGTGCCGGTGAATCATTGATACCGTCACCGATCATGATGACTTTGCGGCCCTTAGCCTTTTCCTTCTCCACGAAGTTCGCCTTATCCTCCGGCAGCACTTCCGAATAGTACTCGTCCACGCCTACCTTCTCTGCGATAGCCTTCGCCGTCCGCTCACTGTCCCCGGTCATCATGACCAGTTTGTTGATTCCCGCCTTACGCAGAGAGTTCATGACACCATGGGCCTCTTCACGCAATGGGTCCTCGATACAGATAATCGCGCAGAGCACGCCGTCCATAGCCATATAAAGATGAGAATATTCCTCTGGCCGCCCGTGGAATTTCTCCTGTTCTCCTTCTGGAATCACACATTTCTCATCCTCGAAAACAAAATGTGAACTACCGATGATGACTTTTTTGTCCTGTATCGTCGTGGAAATACCATGGGCTACCATATACTCCACCTTGGAATGCATTTCCTCGTGAGACAATTTTTGTTTGATGGCCTCCTGTACCACGGCATTGGCCATGGAATGCGGGAAATGTTCCTCCAGGCAGGCTGCAATTTTCAGCATTTCCATCTCATCATGCCCTCCGAATGGGATCACTTCCGCAACGGTAGGCTGCGCCTTGGTCAGCGTACCTGTCTTGTCGAAGACGATGGTATCCGCCTCCGCAATAGCCTCCAGATACTTGCCGCCCTTGACTGTAATATGGTACATGCTGGCTTCACGCATAGCCGAAAGCACTGCGATAGGCATAGCAAGCTTCAGCGCGCAGGAAAAGTCCACCATGAGCACAGACAGTGCCCGGTTCACATTCCGGGTCAGTGCATAGACCAGCCCTGTTCCCGCAAAAGTATACGGCACAAGGGCATCCGCCAGATGCTCCGCCTTGCTTTCCAGGGAAGACTTTAATTTCTCCGACTCCTCGATCATGGTCACGATCTTCTCAAATCTGGTAGAACCAGAAACCTGTTTCACTCGGATGATCAGTTCGCCTTCTTCCAGCACCGTACCCGCGTAGACCGAAGCGTCGATCTCCTTGCGCACGGGAACGGATTCCCCTGTCAGGGAAGCCTGGTTGACCATGGCCTCACCGCCAACGACGACACCGTCCAGCGGGATCAGATTGCCCACATGCACCACAATATGATCGTTCGCCTGTATCTTATGAATAGGCACCAGTATCTCTGTGTCCTCCTGCTTGAGCCATACCTTCTCAATATTGAGAGACATGCTCCGTGCCAGGTCATCCACGGATTTCTTGTGGGTCCACTCCTCCAGCGTCTCACCGATACCCAAAAGGAACATAATAGACGCCGCCGTGTCAAAGTCACCACGCACCATAGAAACCGCAATAGCTGTGGCATCCAGCACCGGAACCTCCAGTCTGTGTTTCCACAGGCATTTCAAGCCCTTCCATATATACTTCACAGCCCAAAATCCTGTATAGAGCATCTGCAGCGGTGCCGGCAAAAACAATTTCCGTCCAACCCGGAGCACGACCTTCTGGATCAGTTTTTCCTGGTACTGCGCATTTAACTCCCGTCCCGTATGTTCCGGCACAAGAGCTGCCACCTTCTCATCATTTCCATCAAAAGCACGCAGTACATCAATGACTGGCTGCCGTTCTCCCACATACTCAATCACCGCGTCCCCAGTCCGCTCATACACCTTGGCACTGGTCACAAAAACCTGATCATACAAATAATATAATAAAACATCCGCCTGAAAATAAGACATTTTATCCGTTCGCAGACTCACTCTCATTCGTCCTTTTATTTCATGCTTAATCACAAAGTCCATACTTATTCTTCTCCTAGTTCATCTAAACCCAAATCAGCCTTACAGTTTTCGTATATGAAATGTTTTTGTATGCATCAGCGCAGGTCTGTTACAGGTACTTAGTATGACAAGCAGTATTTTTACGGATAAAAACCGGTTCACAAAACCGGTTTTAAAAGGACGCTGAGACGGGAAAATATCAATTTTCCTGTCGAATCATCCTGATTCCGCAAAAATACTGCTTGTCATACTTAGCACCTGTTAAGGCTGAAGCGGCATACAAAAACATTTCATATACGGAAACCGCAAGGCGTCCCCGCTATACTTCTTCCGTTACCGCTTCTGTTACTTCTTCTGGCTCTTCCTCTGTATAGGCTTCCTCCGCCCGCTCTGCGTTGATCGTCTTAGCCTCGGCCAAAATATCCTCCGCATTTTCCTGGATCCTGGTGGTAGTCTGCATTACACAGTCCTTTGCACGAAGAACCGCTGCGGTACAATTCGTATAAACTTTCTTTGCATCCTTACTTCCTAAAATCTTAACTCCTGCTGTACCAAATAAAGTACCCCCAGCGAAAAGTGCAATTTTTTTCCAACTCAAATCAAACATAATAAAATCCTCCTTCTTATTTGTGCTTACATCCAGTAAAAAATACCATGGCCATGCAAAACAGCATCGCCCATGCCCAGAACTTATGTTGTTTCATATCCTATCTCCTATCTATTACTGAATCCTTTGTAATAAAACACATTATAGAACGCAAAAGTCGGTTAATCCAGCCTAATCACGCTTAATGAGAAAGACTCTCATTTTCCACGGATTTTACAGTAAATCCTCACAAAATCATGAGAAAAAGCAAAAAAATCCCCATGACATGCGGTGGGCAAACACATCCTGCCCTTCCATATCACGGGGAAATCCACTTCTTATTCAGATAAATTTTTTTCTCTCTTTTTGATGTTGTCAGTAATCAACTGCTGTATCTCGCTCTTATTCCGTCCGATAGCAAAAGCCAGTTCCGAATAAAGATCCTCCTCAGCAAGCTTGAAAAGACGTTCATCCATAGCCGTATTCTTCTTGCCCAGCGCATCTCGTTTCTGCTTTCGCTCAAACATATCCTTGATAATGCTGACCAGCTGCTCCAGATCACAGCTCTTGATTGCTTCCTTATACTGCTGTTCCCGCTGTTTCTCATTTGGTACCCAGATACATTCAATATCCGGTATTTTCTCTATGATAGCCCATGCTTCCGCCTCACTGATAACACCACGGATACGTTTCTCTCCACCCTCTACCGGGATGTACACCTTATCCTGCCTATCCGACTGCGGAACCATAAGATAATACAACGTCTTACGATTCACATTGGGAAGATCCAGATACATAATCTCCTCAATCTTACAAATCCCACTGTTCGCTTTTACCACATAATCTCCGACCTGATACACACAATCACCCTTTCCTTGTCTGTAAATAGAAAAACAGACTGCCCTCATGTATTCGAAAGAGACAATCCATTCTTGCTAAATTTACGCGTCATTTCCATCGGTTAACATAAGTATAACAGATTTATCAAACTATTGTAAGGGGTTTTTGCAAAATAACAAAACATTTCTGCTTTTATGCGAATATATTTATGCAAAACAGACAAATCAGATCTTATTCTCCGTCCGCAATGCCTTTGACCACGAATCCCAGGTTTTCCACAGCCCTGCGCAATACCTGCTCGTCCGGCACTTTGCTGTAGGATACGGTAGCCATATTCTTCTTCAGGTTAACCTTGCATGCCATGCCATCCATGCGGTTTATGGCATGTTCCACACTGTTTTTGCAATTATCGCAATGCATACCTTCAATACGCATCACTTTTTCGCCCAGCTTCGGATCCGTAAGTTTTTTTTCTTCTTTCACAGAACCACCACCGCCGCAGCATCCTCCCTCTCCCTTAAAATGTTTTTTTGAAGAAAGCAGTGCCAGCACTACGATTACAACCAGAACACCTATAATAATAGCATTTCCCATAATATCCACTCTCTATACTTTCTTATTTATTTTGCACAAAAATGTCTCTATTTTAGCCACTTCATGCAATTAGTTTAAAAGTTTCATTTCTACAAGCAAGCAGTTTTATGAGCGAAAACCACATCTTTTCTGTTA
>JAQUWF010000041.1 GCA_028692975.1 Lachnospiraceae bacterium | reverse complement strand
AAAATTCGAAGGGCGAGGAATCCAAGCTCGTCGAAATGCAGGTAAAGGATGTCATGGATTCGCGTATGGATTATAATAAGGAAAAGATGCAAATGTATCTGTATGACAGCGCAGGCAATCTGATCAACGGTGTGACGCTGGTCGAAGGCAGGGATTATACAGAAACCTATGATGCCCAAACACACGAAGTGGAGTGGAACTTTCAGCCGTTCGGTATTCAGAAAATTCGAGATTATCATGTGGCGGAAGTGAAAATCGATGTTCAAATGGCGATCAATGATTCTGTTATTGGAACACAGGAAAATCTGTGGAATGAAGCGTATCTCTATATGCAGACCGCCGAGGGGCGAACACTTTCGGCTGAGGTGTTTGATATCAATGAAGATAAAAATGCAGTTGATGTACCCAAGGCATATGTGGGCAGCATTTCTGTATACGAAAAGGACGAGGAGAACGGTAAGCTCCTTATCAAAGGTGCATCCTTAAAGCTGGCTAAGAGCAAAGAAGAAGCATTGGCAGGACAGTTTATTCAGGTATCCGGCGAGCAGCTGCATGCACGCACAGAATTGCTGGAGAAAATATTGCCTGTGGTACATGCGCAGGAAATATCTTCCAAGATTGACTTTGAAGTACGTACGGGCGAGTATGGTGCTGCTGCATTTGAAGGGCTGGGAAGTGGCGATTACTGGCTGGTAGAAGCGGATATGCCGGAAGAATACAGTGAGAATGAGGAGCCAATTAAGGTAACGGTAGGGGATACACAAGAGGATGCCCATGCCGAGGTTATACTGGAGCATAAAAAGATAAACGGTCAGAAACCATCAAGCCAGACAAAGATAGATAAGTGGCTTACAGCAGCAGTAAAGACAGGGGATCATACAGATGTGTGTCTGTGGTGCGGAGCTGTATTGATTGTTCTTGGAGCCATTCTTATCTGTAGCCGAAGAAATAGAAAAGAGACAGAAATTAATGAAGAAAAGAAGTAAAGTGACTGGAAAACAACAAGACCGGAGCAAGAGACATCCCGGTCTTGTTTGCATTTTTTTCCTTGGATTTTTTATTTTGATGTATCCATTTGCAAGTAATCTTCTGGCAAAATATAATGCGGTCAGAAAGAATGTCCAATATGAGAAATATGTAGATGGAATGAGTAAGGAAGAACTGGAAAAGCAGTGGAAGCTTGCGAAAGAATATAACGAAAATCTTAGTGGGGAGCCAGTACACGATCCATTTATCCCTGGAAGCGGGTATGCGCTGCCGGACAATTATCAGGAAGTTTTAAATGTGATGGGAGACGGTATCATGGGACGAATCGAGATTCCATCGATTCAAGTAGATCTTCCAATTGCACATGGAACGTCGGATGAGGTACTGAAAAAATGTGCCGGACACATTGAACAGACGGCACTTCCTATTGGTGGAAAAGGAACACATGCAATTATTACAAGTCATACGGGGTTGCCATCCGCAAAATTGTTTACGGATTTAAGAAAAATGGAAAAAGGGGATGTGTTCTACATATATATTCTGGATAAAAAAATAATATATCAGGTGGATAATATTTCCGTGGTGCTGCCGGAGGAGATATCACAACTGGCCGTTGTGAAGGGGAAGGACTATGTGACACTTGTCACCTGTACACCTTATGGAATCAACGATCACCGATTATTGGTGCGTGGAAGCCGGATAGCCGCTGCCGATGATGTGAAAAACGAACTGGTAACGGACTATACAGGGTATCTGGCTGGACTACTCAGCTGCCTTGCCATACCGCTGATGATCTATGTGGTGAGACTATGCAAATCAAAAAAGAGGAGATAAATTAGCATGAAACCTAAACTGGTAAGGCTTGTGGCATTACTGCTATTTGTTGCCGGAGTTCTGACACTTAGTTATCCCACAATCAGTAATTGGCTCTTTGAATATAACCAGGTAAGAAAAACACAAACCTATATACGTGGAGTGGCAAATCTTACACAGGAGCAAATACAGGAAGAATGGAAAAAGGCACGTTGGTATAACGATACCGTTGCGGCAGGTGTGCCCACCGATCCCTTTTCCAACGTGGATGAAACAGTCCCTTTCGATAAATATGATGAAACACTTAATATTAACGGAATGATGGGGAGTCTGGAGATTCCCGATTTGCATCTTTACATTCCTATTTATCACGGAGTCAGTGATGTGGTATTAAAAAAAGGCGTGGGGCACATCAAAGCAACGGCGCTTCCGATCGGAGGGAAGGGAAGCCATACAGTTCTGACTGGTCATTCCGGTCTTCCATCGGCAAAGCTATTTACAGATTTGGGGAAACTAGAGAAAGGAGACTATTTTATCATCCATGTATTGGACGAAGACCATGCATATAAAATCGATGAAATCTCAATCATAGACCCTGGAGATATATCGAAGCTGCGCCCAATAGAAGGGGAAGACTATGTGACACTTGTGACATGCACGCCCATCGGAATCAATGACCATAGGCTTTTAGTACGCGGCAAACGTTGTGAAATGCAAGATGGAATAGCGGACAGTGGAAAATTAATATTACTTACTCCATTTTTATTTGCTGGATTTGTGATAATCGGAGCAATGCTATATGGAAAGATTCGGAAAAAGAAATAATCAGTGTTCTATGGATAAATCTGCGGAAACTCATATGGAAAAACTACCTTTGAATAGTTGCCATTGGTTTTGAATATCTTTTATGGGAGGGGTGAGCATGAAATTTATAGCTGATTTGTTAGGAGCCATTGATGATGCGGTCTGGGGTCCGGTGATGCTGGTTCTTTTGGTGGGAACCGGTATTTTCCTGACGGTGCGCACCAGGTTTGCGGCCTGGCGGAATCTGGGCTATGCGCTAAAGAGCGTGCTGAGCAAAGAAGCGCGCACCAAATCACGGGGAACCGGGGATATCTCGCCCTTTTCGGCACTTACCACAGCCCTGGCAGCCACCATCGGAACAGGGAATATCGTAGGTGTTGCCACCGCCATGGTATTGGGCGGACCGGGTGCGCTGGTCTGGATGTGGATCTCAGCATTATTTGGGCTCACATCCAAACTGGCAGAATGTATGCTGGCTGTGAAGTACCGTGAGACCAATGAAAACGGCGAAATGTCCGGCGGTCCCATGTACACCATGAAACATGCCTTTCGGAATGAAGAACTGGGGGCAGCCCTTGGATTTCTCTTTGCACTGTTTACGGTGCTGGCATCCTTCGGTATCGGCAATATGACTCAGGCAAACTCTATTTCCTCTGCTTTGCAGGAAACCTTTGCTGTTCCCATGTGGATCACCGGTGCTGTGGTAACGGTGCTGGCCCTGGTTATTATTGTTGGCGGCATCAAGAGCATTTCTAAAGTATCCCAAGTGGTGGTACCTTTTATGGCAGTCTTTTATGTATTGGCAGGTCTTGTGGTTATCCTGCTTAATTACAAGAATCTGCCTGCCGGACTTGCACAGATTTTTGTGATGGCGTTTAATCCAAAATCTGTGGCAGGAGGTATCGGCGGAACCATCACAGCCACCGTTATGCAGTCCGTGCGTTGGGGCGTTGCCCGCGGTGTTTTCTCCAATGAAGCGGGGCTCGGTTCTGCGGCTATCACAGCGGCAGCAGCCACCACGGATAATCCGGTTCGCCAGGGCTACATAAACATGACCGGCACATTTTTTGACACCATTGTGGTGTGTTCCATCACAGGTCTTGCCATCGCGGCATCCGGTGTCCTTGGAAGCGTGGATGCGGCGGGCGAGCTGGTGACGGGCTCCGCCCTGACTATCGCAGCCTTTTCCAGTGTCCTCGGTGAATGGGGCGGCTATCTGGTATGTATCGGCATTGCACTCTTTGCTTTTTCCACGATTATCGGCTGGGAATATCACGGAGAGAAGGCTTTTGAATATCTGGTGAAGAAGCCGAAATACTGCATTATTTACCGTATCATTTTCTCACTGGTCTGCTATATTGGAGCTACGACTACACTACAGATCGTATGGGACTTCTCGGATATTATGAATGGTCTTATGGCGATTCCGAACCTGATCTGTATGCTGGCGCTGAGTGGTGTGGTGGCGAAAGAAGTGGCAGAGTATCAGAAGATCATTCAGGCGGAAAAAGCACAGAAGGAAGAGAGTGGCTGGAAGAAATAGATATAGTCTTGCAAAAAGAATCAGAACTCTTTATACTGGTCATATTACCATATGTGGTAAGAGGTTTTGAACCTCAGAATACTTGCGGATCAGGATAAAGGAGAAAAATATGGCAATCAGCAAAACAAGTTTCGGGATTACCGAAAAAGGGGAACAGGCATCACTTTATTCTTTAACAAATCATTCCGGCACAAAACTGGTCGTATCCGATTTTGGAGCGGTATGGGTCAATTTGTACGTGCGGGACAAAACAGGAAAAATCAGAGACGTGGTACTTGGCTACGACAAACTGGAGCATTATGAGCATACGGAAGCGTTTTTCGGCGCCATTGTGGGAAGAAGTGCCAACCGCATCGAGCATGCAGCATTTACCTTAAACGGAAAAGAATATTCCCTCCAGGACAATGAGAATGGCAACAATCTGCATTCCGGACCGAACGGATATGAGTCGCGGATGTGGGAAGTAAAGCAGATGGACGAGGCGAAGAATGCGGTCACTTTTGCAATAGACAGCCCAGACGGAGATCAGGGATTTCCGGGAAATCTGCATATGGAAGTCACGTACCGTCTTACCGATGACAATAGAGTATCCATCCGTTACAAAGGCACCTGCGATCAGGACACGGTAGTCAATATGACCAACCATTCTTATTTCAATCTGGAAGGTCATGATCAGGGCTCTATTTTGAACCATGTGTTGTGGATCGACGCGGACAGCTTCACACCGGTAGCGGACAGCAAATCTATCCCTACAGGTGAAATCAGAAAAGTGGCTGGAACGCCAATGAACTTTAACACGCCAAAAAAAATCGGGGCAGATATTCAGGATACATATGAGCAGCTGACCTTTACGGGGGGATATGACCACAACTATGTGCTGAAGCATGGTGGGCAGGGTGTTCGCAAAATAGCAACGCTGTATGCACCATCCTCCGGTATCGAGATGGAAGTGGAGACGGACTGTGTAGGCGTACAGTTTTATGCCGGGAATTTTATCAGTGGTCCCAGAGGCAAGCATCAGGTGGAATACCAGCCACGCTGTGGAGCGTGTCTGGAAACCCAGTACTTCCCCAATGCCATCAACACTCCCGAATTCCCCAGCCCGGTTTTGAAGGCTGGTGATACGTATGAGTCTACGACGATTTATCACTTTGCGTAAATGTTGATTTGAAAGTTTATAATAAATAAAAGAATCCTATATCACATGTTTTTAGGTAAGCATGTCATATGGGATTCTTTTTGTGTGGTTGAATTATTGCCAGAAAGCTAAAGGGCCATAGAGAATATTTTATCGATGGCCTGCCCCATTTAGTGCATAATATTATAGAAAATAAGCCAACTGGGGCATAGAGAAGAAATTTATCTTGGCCTGCCCCGCTATCTGAAATAAGCGGGGCATAGCAACTGGAAAAAATCACCTATGCCCATTCCACAGATGAAAAGCATAAAAAAGTGACCGAAAATAAGCGATGCGGGGCAGTGAGCAGAAGAAAAAATACCTATGCCCATACCCAGCGCGAGCGAATCCGCCGGCGCAAAACCTGGAATTGTTGGTCTAAATGGGTAGGATAGTGACTTCGCCCGTTTTGATTACCCAAAGGGAGATCGATAGCGTGTCCCATGCAGTAACTTGCTAATTCTTTTGGGTAAGGAGGGATTCGGGGTGCGATGAATTATCGAAGAATAGCAAACGAAGCGGGGCATGGGGAAGAAATTTTTCTCCCCATGCCCCATCTGCAAGAAACCAGCAAAGACAAGCAAGGTAAAAGCGTCTGGCACGCAATATCAGGATTCCAGAAATTTATTCCTTGTATAGCAGATCCCGCCCAGCAGGATGGACATATCCTGTAGCTCCGAGGGGAGCAGATTGCAGATATCGTGATTTCGGCCTGTGATAGCTGCCTTGATTTCCGGAATGATCTGGGGGAAATTCATGGTAAAGGAACTGTTGATGATGATCAGGTCCGGGTCCAGGGTGTTCAGGATATTGTTGATGCCGATGGCAATATACTTGATGAAGCGGTTCATAATCTCTATGGCATCCGGATCTTTCCGCTGGTACAATACGGCGAACTCATCGGCAGAGAGATGGGGTACCTGCTTCAGCTGGGCCAGCTCTGTCAGCAGGACTTTCTCGGAAGCGTACTGCTCCAGACAGCCGCGGTTACCGCAGGGGCAGGGGCGGCCATCTACTTGTATGATAGAATGACCGAACTCACCGGCGAAGCCATGGGTGCCGCCAAATAATTTCTGCTTTACAATGATGCCAAGACCGATACCGGAATGCACGGATAATCCCACCACATTCTTACCCGGATAATGAAAGGTGTACTCCCCAAGTACGGACAGGTTCGCTTCATTTTCCACATAGACCGGTACCTGAAAGCGTTCCTTTAATGGGGTGGCGATATCCAGATTTCCATAATCACAATAGGGGGTGAAGGTGATAGACCCATGATCCACAATACCGTGGATACCCAGGGTGATCCCAATGAGTCCATAAGGGCATTCCGGAATTAGCGCGATCTGTTTTTCTATGGCATTGATCAGTTCCGGCACCAGCTGGTCCCGCACATTTGCTGTGGGATACTGTTTGACCTGACAATGTGCGCCGCCAAGGGTGGCAGAAAGTATGGTGATCTTCGTTCCGGAGATATCCACTGTAATCCCATAGCCGCAATTAAAACAAAATTCCAGAAGGACGGGTTTTCGTCCGCTGGTCACTTCCGCCGTGCCGATCTCCCTCACCAGATTCTGCTGGAGCAGATCCAGCACGAGACTGGAAATAGTAGCCTTCGTCAGCCCCAGTTTCTTTGAAATATCTGCCCGGGAAATAGGCCCATCATCCATGATCGTGCGGATCACAGACTTCAGATTCATTTCCCGCATTAACTCTTTACTTCCCGTAACCATTGATTCATCTCCTTTAATTTGGACAAAAAACTAAGCAACCATAGTATAACATATATTTTATAAAATTCCACATAAATATCTACCCGGAAAAAAACTAAAAACATATTGACCAATAGCCAACCGTGTTGTATTATTAGTGTAACATATTTAGTTCAGTCAGTAAACGAATAGGTGCAAAAATAATAAAAATTCTGAAAGGAGCACACATGAGCAGCAAACTGGAAATTAAAAAAGTAACCGATGAAGCATTCCGTCCCTATGGAAAAGTGATCAAAGGCATGGATGTGAGAAATATTTTGAAGGCGATGGAGGCGACACCCCTTCCGGAAGACGTAGTATATGTACCTGGCGATGCAGACCTGGAAGCATGTCCGGAGGCAGTGGATATCAGCAACAGCCTTTACGGTGGGATGCCTGTTCAGATCGGCTATTGCAACGGACATAATCATCTGCTGAATGCAGTGGAATATCACAGAGATTCCGAGGTAAATATCGCTGCCACAGATCTGATCCTGATCATTGGAAAGCAGAGCGACATTGAGGATGACTTTACCTATGATACCGCTAAGATGGAAGCCTTTCTGGTACCGGCAGGAACGGTTGTAGAAGTATTCGCAACGACCCTGCATTATGCGCCATGCGGCGTGGACGGAGCAGGATTCCGCTGCGTAGTAGTACTTCCCAAGGGAACCAACACAGATAAAGCAACCGATAAAGTCGTGATAGAAGAGGACAAATTATTATTTGCCAGAAACAAATGGCTCATCGCACATCCGGATGCAGGACTTGGCAAGGATGGCGCCTTTGAGGGATTAAAGGGCGAGAACCTGTCACTGTAACATCAAAATGAAAACCATTAATTAAATTATAAAACAAATTATAAACCCAATCAAAAAGGAGAAGAAAAATGAATAATATGCCAAAAGTAAAAATCGGTATCGTAGCAGTAAGTCGTGACTGTTTCCCGGAGTCTTTATCTGTAAACAGAAGAAAAGCACTGGTGGAAGCATACAAAGCAAAATATGACGAGTCGGAGATCTATGAATGTCCAGTCTGCATCGTTGAGAGCGAGATCCATATGGTACAGGCACTGGAAGATGTAAAGAAAGCAGGCTGTAATGCACTGGTTGTATATCTTGGCAACTTCGGACCTGAGATTTCTGAGACCTTATTGGCAAAACATTTTGACGGACCGGCTATGTTCGTGGCAGCCTCAGAGGAGACCCAGGATAATCTGTGCCAGGGCCGCGGGGATGCATACTGCGGTATGTTAAATGCCAGTTACAACCTGAAACTGCGCAACATCAAAGCATATATTCCGGAGTATCCGGTAGGAACTGCTGCTGAATGTGCAGATATGATCCACGAATTCGTACCTATCGCAAAAGCCATCGTTGGACTTTCCAGCCTGAAGATCATCAGCTTCGGACCACGTCCGCTGAACTTCCTGGCATGTAATGCACCGATCAAGCAGTTATACAATCTGGGTGTAGAGATCGAAGAAAACTCAGAATTAGACTTGTTCGAAGCATTCCACAAGCATGATGGGGACGTGCGTATTCCTGCAAAGGTAAAAGAGATGGAAGCAGAGCTGGGCGAAGGCAATAAGAAACCGGAGATTCTTTCGAAACTGGCACAGTACGAACTGACCTTATTAGACTGGGTAGAAGAGCACAGAGGCTATCGCGAGTACGTGGCTATCGCCGGAAAATGCTGGCCTGCATTCCAGACACAGTTTGGATTCGTTCCATGTTATGTAAACAGCCGTCTCACCGGCATGGGCATCCCGGTATCCTGTGAAGTAGACATCTACGGTGCCTTAAGCGAGTTTATCGGAAGCTGCGTAAGCAACGATGTGGTAACGCTGCTTGATATCAACAACACGGTACCGGCTGATATGTACGAAGAGTCCATCAAGGGCAAATTTGATTACACACACAAAGATACCTTTATGGGATTCCACTGCGGAAATACCTGCTCCAGCAAGCTGTCCTTCTGCAGCATGAAATACCAGATGATCATGGCAAGAAGCCTGCCGGAAGAAGTGACCCAGGGAACCTTAGAGGGTGACATCGTTCCTGGCGATATCACATTCTACAGACTGCAGAGCACTTCTGACAATGTACTGCGCGGCTATATCGCACACGGCGAGGTACTGCCTGTAGCAAGCAGATCCTTCGGAGCCATCGGCGTATTCGCCATTCCGGAAATGGGCAGATTCTACCGCCACGTACTCATCGAGGGCAACTATCCGCATCACGGTGCAGTTGCATTCGGACACTTTGGAAAAGCATTATATGAAGTATTCAAATACATCGGCGTGGAAGTAGATGAGATCGGCTACAATCAGCCGGCAGGTGTGAGATACCCCACAGAGAATCCATTCGCATAAGCGGGCGGACCCATCAAGAAGGAGAATGAAATGTATTATATAGGTGTTGATCTGGGCACATCGGCAGTGAAACTGCTGCTGATGGAAGCCGATGGGACCATTAAAAACGTGGTTTCCAAAGAATATCCTTTATTTTTCCCACATCCGGGCTGGTCAGAACAAAAGCCGGAAGACTGGTGGGAGGCTGTTTCTACAGGCATCAAGGAACTGATCGCAGATGTTGACGGCAGTCAGGTAGGCGGCATCAGCTTCGGCGGACAGATGCACGGCCTGGTGATCCTGGATGAACAGGATCAGGTGATCCGCCCAGCTATCCTGTGGAACGACGGAAGAACCGGAAAGGAAACCAATTATCTAAATGAAGTGATCGGCAAAGAAGCTTTGTCGAAATATACGGCAAACATTGCATTCGCTGGCTTTACTGCACCGAAGATCCTCTGGGTGGAGGCCAACGAGCCGGAGCATTTCAAAAAGATCGCAAAGATTATGCTTCCCAAAGATTATATTGCATACAAGCTGTCCGGCGTGCACTGCTGTGATTATTCCGATGCATCCGGTATGCTTCTCATGGACGTACAGCATAAATGCTGGTCTAAGGAAATAATCGAGATCTGTCATATTTCGGAGGAGCAGCTGCCGAAATTATTCGAAAGCTATGAGTCTGTGGGAAACATCAAAGCAGACCTGGCGGCAGAGCTTGGCTTATCCGCGGACTGCAAGATCGTGGCAGGTGCCGGGGACAATGCGGCAGCAGCTGTGGGAACCGGAACCGTTGGAGACGGCATGTGCAATATCTCGCTCGGCACCTCCGGAACGATTTTTATTTCCAGCAAAGAGTTCGGCGTGGACAAAAACAATGCACTCCATGCGTTTGCACATGCGGATGGACATTATCATCTCATGGGCTGTATGCTCAGCGCTGCATCCTGTAACAAATGGTGGATGGACGAGATCATTGGCACAAAGGATTACGCGGCAGAACAGAAAGCCATCGAGAAGCTGGGGGAGAATCAGGTGTATTTCCTTCCCTATCTTATGGGCGAGCGTTCACCCCATAACAATCCGGATGCCAGAGGCATGTTTATCGGCATGAGCATGGACACCACCAGAGCAGACATGACCCAGGCAGTTTTGGAGGGGGTGGCATTTGCTATCCGCGATTCTCTGGAAGTTGCCAAATCTCTGGGCATTCATATAGAACGCACGAAGATCTGCGGCGGCGGTGCAAAGAGTCCTTTATGGAAGAAGATCATGGCTAATGTGCTGAACATGAAGGTGGATGTGATCGCCAGCGAGGAAGGTCCCGGACTGGGCGGCGCAATGCTGGCAGCAGTAGCCTGCGGAGAATACGAGTCTGTGGAAGCAGCGGCGAAAGCCATCGTGAAAGTGGTTGATACCATCGAACCGGATGCGGAAGTCGCAGCGAAGTACGAGGAGCGGTATCAGAAATTTGTCACCTTGTACCCTACGGTGAAGGTATTGTTTTAAGGAAAAGCGACGGAGACGGTAAATGCAGCGGTTGCAGCCGTAATCTTTGACGTAGTATCGAAAAAAAGAGGTAACTGATTTTCAAAGAAAAGAGTAAACAGGGCGTACACTTCAAAAAGGTGTGCGCTCTTTTTGCAATTAAAATCAAACTGAATCAAATTTATCTGAATGAAAAGGAGGCGCATGATGTTTTTTGGTCGAGACTTTTCTTAGTAGGTTTTATTGCATATATCATGAAAATATAAGGAATAATAAAGATGTTCAGATTGACATGAGTATCCTAATAGGGTATCATATAAATATGAGTAACCAAATTGGGTATGGTGATTATATGAAATATATGATAAGAGAATTAAGAGACGTAACTGGAATGACACAAAAGGAATTTGCGGCAGCATATGAGATACCGCTTAGCACGCTGCGTAAATGGGAACAGGGGGAGGCATCTCCGGCACCCTATATACTTAGTTTAATTGCAAGAACACTCCCTAGTATAGATAAGACGTTGATGGAGATAAAGACAGAACAGGGGGAGTGCTACTACTTCGATAAAAAAAAGCAGATGGTTTTTGATTCCATTGGCAATGCGATTCGTGTAACGGAGAATCTGGAAGATATTCAAAAAGAGAATCTGGTGATTTATTTGCAGGATCTTTTTGCAGGATTTTATGATGTGCAGGAAAAATTTAATCGTGATTGCAGATATGATAAAGAAGAAAATATAATATGGACTCGTTAGGCGGTGAATAATATGGGGAAAAATGCAAAAGAATATTATTTAATGCATAAGGATATCCGTGTATGCCTCATGGAAATTACGGATGATGGAAGTATTGGAAATGTAAGGAAAAACAAGGCAGCAGCAGCTCATTTTCCATTAGGCGGCCAGATGAACAATATGAAATTTCATGAATGGTGGCGAGATCGGGCGATTCCCAAGACACGGCATGGATCCAGGACTGCACTACAGAAACTTGGATATACTTCTACGAATAGTGCATTGGTCAATAATCTTGCTTTGAGCTTATCCGATTGTTATTGGATTATGCCCAGGGAAGAGGATTTGACCTGGAATGATGTGAATTTGTATACCAATGATTTTGTGGATACCTTTGGGGAAATTACTATTAATTCTGATCATATGCTGGATTTAAGAAAGAAAACACGTTTTAACTGTGCAACTTCGCAGGGAGAACTGCAGAAAAAGTGGTGCATTGGAACAGATGGCCGCCGCTATATGATCAAAGGAAATTACGGTGATTCTTATCAGCAAAGCTTGAATGAAATATTTGCAACAAATCTTCATAAGCAGCAGGGGTTTGAAAACTATACGCCATATTCGCTGGTAAAACTCACAGTTGACCATAATATGGAGGGGCGAGGATGCCTGTGCTATGATTTTTGCAGTGAAAATATTGAAAGTATTTCTGCCTGGGAATTATTACAGACAGTAAAGACCAGGCAAAATGAATCATACTATTTTCCATTGAAAAAAGTATGCCTCGATCTGGGAATGCCAGAACAGCAATTTACAGATTTTATAGATTATCAAATCATGACAGATTTTCTTATTTCAAATACAGACCGACATATGAATAACATTGCCATAATGAGAAATCCGGACACACTTGAAGTGTTGGGATTTGCACCTATTTTTGATTCTGGTAACTCTATGTTTTATAATGTCCCTTTTGAAATGTTATCGCGAATAAGGCTGGAAGAAATTAATACGCATTCTTTTATCCAAAAGGAAAACAAACTATTGCAGTATGTTCGTAATCGATCCTTGGTTGATATTGAAAAGGCGGAGATGAACTTTGCTTTGTATGAGCAGGATATCTTTGAGCGTCAAGCGAGAATACCTTTGTTACAAAAAATGTATGAAAGAAAGATCGTGTCACTGAAAGCATTTCAGCAGGGGAAAGATATATGGAAGAGTTGACTAATTCACACATACAAACAGTCACATGGGCGTACACTTCAAAATGAGGTGTGCGTCTTTTTCCTTGTAAAAAGAAAGGGAATTCTTTATACTGAATATAGAGAAAAAATTTGCGGAAGAGAGGAAAACCATATGATTTATCTGGACAATGCGGCGACTACGCTGCACAAGCCTCAGGCGGTAATGGATGCTGTGATAAATGCCATGCAGACCATGGGAAATTGTGCCCGGGGGACTTATGGGTATGCGCTGGATGCGGCAAGGACCGTGTACGATGCCAGGGAAAATATTGCCGGGCTGTTTGGTTGTCCAAGGGCGGATCATGTGGTTTTTACGGCCAATGGGACAGAAGCGTTAAACATTGCCATACAGGGGCTGCTACAGCCGGGAGACCATGTGATCAGTACGGATCTGGAACATAATTCTGTGCTGCGTCCATTGTATCTCATGGAGAGCAGGGGCGTGGAGTTGTCTTTTGTAAGAAGTGATAAACAGGGAAATATCGATTACCATGAATTTGAGAGTTTGATCCGGGAAAGGACGAAGATGATCGTCTGCACGCACGCTTCCAATGTGACGGGGAATGTGGTAGATATAGAACGTGTTGGAAAGATAGCAGCGGCGCATGATCTTCTGTTCGTGGTGGATGCGTCCCAGAGTGCCGGAGTGTTCCCCATAGATATGGTATCGATGCATATCGATGTGTTGTGCTTTACGGGACATAAGAGTCTGTGGGGACCACAGGGGACGGGCGGACTGTGCGTAAGGGAAGGTGTGTGTATCTCGCCGCTGGTCGTTGGCGGGAGCGGGACACGTTCCTTTGAGAAGGTACATCCGCCGGAACTCCCTACGGGTCTGGAAGCTGGGACACTAAACAGCCATGGCATTGCAGGACTGGACGCAGGCGTTTCCTTTATCCGGAAGACGGGCATGGAGCAGATTCGGCAGAGGGAGCAGATACTGGCGAGACAGTTCTGGGATGGTGTGAGGCAAATTGAGGGCGTAAAGATTTACGGTGACTTTACGGACTGGAACCGGGGCCCCGTGGTATCTTTGAATATCCGGGAGTATGATTCTGCAGAGGTTAGCGATGAACTCTCGGAGGTGTACGGCATTGCCACCAGGCCGGGCGCCCACTGTGCGCCGCGGATGCATGAAGCATTGGGCACGGCAGAACAGGGCGTGGTGCGTTTTAGTTTTTCGTATTTTAACACAGAAGAAGAAGTGGCGGCGGCTATAGCAGCAGTGCAGCATATGGAAACGGAGTAACTAATATGCGGGAGAAAACATTAAAATATATCATGACTTTTCATACGACAGCCGCGGCCATGGCCATGGAGAAATATTGCAAGGAGAACAACATCCCCGGCCGTATGATTCCTATCCCCAGGGTAATTACCGTTGGCTGCGGTCTGGCCTGGTGTGCCCTGCCGGAAGAAAAAGAGCAGTGCAGAGCAGTTGCATTAGAGCGCAACCTGGATATGGCAGGGGAATACGAAATGTTATTTTAATTTGTATATTATATATAGAAGCAATGGAGGTGGTTGTTTGAAAGAAAGCAGATTGTTTAAAATAGTATATTACATTCTGGAAAATGGGCGTATAACAGCCTCCGAATTGGCAGAAAGATTTGAAGTATCCGTGCGGACCATATACCGCGACATAGACGTAATCAGCAGTGCCGGGATACCCATATATGTGACAACGGGGAGAAACGGCGGCATACAGCTGCTTGATCATTATGTTTTAGACAAATCGTTCTTTTCGGATAAGGAGAAGCAGGATATTTTGGCAGCGATGCAAAGTGTAGCCCTTGTAAATGGCACTTATGAAAAAGAAGTACTGACGAAGTTATCCGCCCTTTTTCATATACGTTCTGATAATTGGTTTGAAGTGGATTTCTCCCGGTGGGGACCGAAAAATCGGGATAACGCCACGTTTGAACTGCTGAAAAATGCCGTTATTTCCCACAAAGCGGTACGTATAGTGTATGTGAATTCTTATGGGGAAAGAAGCAAAAGAAAGATTTATCCGCTTAAAATGCTGTATAAAGCGAAGGAATGGTATATAAAAGCATACTGCGTTTATAAATCTGATTTCCGTATTTTCAAATTTAATCGTATTATGGAACTGGAATTATTAGCAGAGGAATTTGAGCCCATGGACTATCCGGAGCGAGAAGAGGTACCCCGGCAAAAATATAATCGGATATCCCTTTGCTTTCCAAAAGAAATGGCATACCGTGTTTATGATGAATTTGAAACAAGTGAAATAGAAGAAAAAGAAAACGGTGATCTCTTTGTTTCCTCCGTAATGCCGGAAGATCATTGGCTGATTGGTTATCTGCTTTCTTTTGGAGCAAAAGTTCAAGTCATTGAACCAGTTTACCTGCGAAAAATCCTCTCTGATGAAGCGAAGAAAATATATGAAAAAAACAAACCCTGACATAAGGTGTCAGGGTTTTGCTGCTATAATCCAAGTATAAAGTGATTATGGAGGGGAAAAATATGGGCGAACAGTTTATAAATCTAACGGACAGCAACCTGGAGAAAGAACATTTATGCTGTGCCATTGCAGATAAAAAACATCAGGCCGGAGTGGATGTGAAAAGACAGTGGATGAAAGAGCGGATTGCAGAGGGGCATATTTTCCGCAAGCTGGACGCAAAGGGAAAGGTTTTCATTGAGTATGCTCCCTTGGAAACGGCGTGGGTACCGGTAAAGGGGGATAATTATTTGTATATTTATTGCCTTTGGGTGTCCGGCTCATTCAAGGGAAAGGGATATGCCAAATCCCTTCTGGAGTACTGTATCCATGACGCGAAGGAAAGGGGAAAGGCAGGGGTATGTATTCTCAGTTCAAAAAAGAAAAAGCCGTTTCTGTCAGACAAGAAGTTTTTACTGAAATACGGATTTGAGGTGGCAGATACAGCGGGAGATGATTATGAATTATTAGCGCTGTCCTTTGACGGAAGCAAGCCCGGCTTTTCTGAAAGTGCGAAGAAAATGAAGATAGACAGTAAAGACCTGACGATCTACTATGGCCTGCAATGCCCCTATATTTCCAACTGTGTTGACCAGGTGCAGGAATACTGTAAGGAAAATAACATACCATTAAATCTGATAGCCGTAGATTCTTTAGAAAAAGCCAAAACCCTCCCCTGCGTTTTTAATAACTGGGCAGTCTTTTACAATGGGGTATATGAAACCAATCATCTTCTGAACGAAACTTTTCTGAAGAAGAAATTTCAGTTGTTTGGGTAATGGAGCACATATATTGCGAGGGTTACCCAAAAAACTACGATATTTGTATTCGAAAGAATAATTTTTGGTAGCCGGGGAACAAATTAAGGTTTGTTACCAAAAAAATGAGGATATTGTATGATTTTTTGGCAGCGGCGGCAGTGAAAGAATTAATTTACCAAAAAAGTCAGAAAAAAGGCTTCTAAAATGCGATTTTTTGGCAGCAGGATTATGAGATGAAGGTTGCTGCCCAAAGCGGGAAAACATATGATCATAGAGGGGAAAATCTATGCATTTTGCAAAAGTAAAGGGAATTTTATCTTCTTCAAATGGTATGAACTTATATCGGGGCTGTTCCCATGGGTGTATATATTGCGATTCAAGGAGCAAATGTTATCACATGGAACATGATTTTGAGGATATTGAAATTAAAGAAAACGCCATTGAATTATTGGAACATACGCTTAAACGAAAACGTTCAAAGTGTATGTTGGGTATGGGGGCCATGACAGATCCATACATTCCACTTGAAAATGAAATCGGAAATGTTCGAAAAGCGTTATCCTTAGCATATCAATATGGTTTTGGAATTACGTTGATTACAAAATCCAACCGGGTACTGCGCGATCTGGATCTGCTGAAAGCAATCAATAATGAAACGAAATGCGTAGTCCAAATGACACTGACTACCGCAGATGAAGATTTATGTAAAAAGATAGAGCCCAATGTATGTACAACAAAAGAGCGGGTGGCAGCACTAAAGAAACTGCACGAGGAAGGCATTCCCACGGTTATCTGGCTCTGTCCGATTCTCCCGTTTATCAATGACACAGAGGAGAATATCAGAGAACTTTTAGAATATTGCATAGAGGCAAAGGTTTATGGTGTGATCAATTTTGGAATGGGGCTGACGCTCCGTGAGGGAAACCGGGAATATTTTTACAGCCAGTTAGACAGATTGTTTCCGCACATGAAAGAAAAGTATATACAGGCTTACGGCATGCAGTACCAGATAAGCAGCCCAAAGAACAGGGAACTGATGCAGTTATTTCATCAACTATGCGAGGCTAACGGAATCGTGCATGATAATAAAAAAATATTTAAGTATTTAAACAAATTTGAGAATAAGAATAATATTCAGTTGAGTTTGTTTGATTGAGTTTCATAGGGGGAATTATATTGTGTTGTTCATATTACCTGATTTTGTTATCAGAGATTAAAAATAGTGCAAACTCTATATTTTAAGGGACTGTCGTTGGACAGTCCCTTCGTATGTTGCTATTACATTCTGTGGTTAAATATGGTTTTGATTCGTGTGTCTGATAAGAAATAGTTTGTTAATGGAAGTTTAAATTGATTTGATAATTCATTTATGGATGAAAAAATGTAAGATTGACACTGTGTATATATAATGTATAATTATAAATGTAATTTAATAAGGAATAGATGGTGATTAAATGGAGGCTCGATGAAGAATTTAAGTGATCGTCAGTTGGAAGTTATGAATATTCTCTGGGAGCAGAAAGGGCCAATGATTGCATCGCAAATCCTTGATGCAGATTGTGAATTGAATATCAATACAGTTCAATGTGTGTTAAAGGGATTGATTAAGAAAGAATATATTGAAGTGGCCAGTATTGTTTATAGTGGAACGGTTTTAGCACGAAGCTATCAGGCGGTTATATCGAAAGAAGAGTACCTTCAGAATTTATACAGTGAATGTGCAGGACTGTCGGGTTCAGAAAATGCGCTGGTAGCATTGATAAAGCAGGAAAAAGATATCAAAGTATTGGATGAATTGGAGAAAACCATTTCAGAGGTAAAAGAAAGATTAAAAGGTAGAAAACTGTGATGGTTTCAATTGGTTCGGTGCTTATCTGCATTTTGGGAAGTGTATTACTGGTCTTTTATCTGCAATATGTACTTTGCATGAAAAATGGTATCTTTCTGCGGGGAATTAAGTTTGTTTTTATTGGAATTATAGCGATATTGATTCGGATGCTGATCCCCATTAATTTTTCGTTTACAGTTAATGTGTTGATTAAGCGGATTTTACCGGATCTTGCATTGCTAATTTACAAGCCATTAGGTGGGATTGAGGTTTTTCATATAGTTTTACTGATTTGGGGTATGGGAACTATATGGAAAATTTGTAAATACATCAGGCAAAACTATAAATTCCATCGTTTACTGAAACAATATCAGAGCGCAGGGCAGAGGGAGGATACTTATGTCCAGGGTATTTTGAAGAAAATGGGGCTGGAACAGATTTCGGTTGTGACTTTGCCTATAAAAATATCACCATCCATTACAGGACTTTTTAAGCCGGTTCTAATTCTACCAAATCAAAAGTATTCTGACATAGATTTGAATTATATCATTAAGCATGAGGCAGAACACTATAAAAATCATGATTTGTGGCTGAAAACGATTATTCAAATTACGGAATGTGTGTACTGGTGGAATCCGTTTATATACTTGTTGAAAAAAAAGTTTTATCTGGCTATGGAACTTTCTAATGATATGGTTGTGATCCAAAATACAGATGATTTCGAAAAAATGGAATATGCAGAATGCCTTGTTCGAGTATCGCGTATGAATTTAGATGAGAAAATCAGGGGAAATGAAATTCCATTTTTCTCAGAGAAACATGATTTAGCCGTGCGTATTAAAGGAATAACGAATGTGGTGGAAAGAAAACGCAGAGCATCCTTGCAATCTTTGGCTTTTAATTTGACTACAGTTATCCTTATAACATTTGTGTGCTACGTTTTCGCGCTGGAGCCATACAGAGAATCAGAGAAAGTTGAGCAGGAAACTATCACGATATCAGAGGATAATGGGTATTTTGTGAAATCCAATAAAGGTTATGATTTATATGTAGACGAAAAATATCTTACAACGTTGCAGAACATTGAGGAAACGTTGAAGGACCTTGCAGTTTATAGCGAGGGAGAAACGATTAAAAAATAATGATAATTCCGATTTTATTAGATAATGGTATTTTTAAAATCAGGTATTTGAATGGAGAATTTAGAAAAACTCTATTCAAATACCTAATTTTTTTGTTTAAACATTAAAAAAGTTGACGAAGTGAAGTTATAATGATAAATTATATATATGATATATTATTAATGGTATAAATACAAAACTTGTATATAATTAAAAAGAGAGATTAGGGGATGGACGATAATTTGAAGTGAATAAACACGGTCAAAAATTATGGTTTCATAGTTTGCTAAGATGGATAATTTATGTTTTGTTCATATAGTTTAATTCTAACTGTTCAGGAACGGTTACATAGTAATGATTAATGTTTAAAGGAGAATGGAAAACTATGCGGAAGTACATTATAAGTAGTTGCCTTTTTTTTCTAATATTTTTGACTGTAGTTGGTTGCCGGCAATATGAAAAAACAGCAGGCACTGTAATTGAAGAAGAGAGAAGTGAAAATATAATAAGTGATATGGGAGGGATAGAATCGGATTCCGGAGGGGAATCGACTGAGCCTGAAATTGAAAATAGTTATGAAAGTACTGAAGCAATATTGGCTTCAAGTGACTTTACGATTACGGAGGGGGATTTTTATACAGCGAATGTAAATGAATTTCTGAGTTTGCGCATCTTCAACAATACAGAGGCATTTTGTATAAAAAAACTGCAAAAAAATTCTATGATGAAAGTTCTACAGTTCGATGGAACATTTTCAAGAGTCGTTACAGAAGAGGGGCTTCGGGGATATGTAATGAGCAGTTATTTGAAAAAGAGCACGGACAGTTTTGAGGAAAAGGCGGTAAGTGAAGGAAACTATACGGTTATTTGTCAAGAATTTCTGAGTTTACGGCAATCAGCATCATCGTTGTCAGCTGGAATGGAGAAACTAACACCTGGAACACAGGTTGTTGTAAAAAGTATCAGCGGTGCATTTGCAAATATTGAGGTTTGTGCTACGAATCAGACAGGATTTGTACTTAGTGAATATCTATCGGAAGGTTTTTATGATGGGGCAGAAGAAGATAAAAATTATAAAACAGAATTAAAAGTAGTACAGCCAATCAGTAAATATAGTTATGATCAAATGGTGGCAGATTTAGAAAACCTTGAAAGCATGCATGCTCAAATAATGGTTGTAAAATCAATTGGAAATACGGAGGAGGGAAGGAGTATACCAGTAGTTGTTGTTGGTAATCAATCCAGCAGTAAGCAAATTCTGATTCACGGATCCATACATGCAAGGGAGTATGGGACAACGCGGTTGATTATGAGTCAATTAGACTACATGTTGAATCATCAGCAAAAAGAATATCAGGGAAGTACAATAAGTTCCATTTTAAATGATGTGTGTTTTCACATTATTCCAATGGTAAATCCGGATGGTGTGATGATTAGCCAGTCAGAGACATTGCCGGTCGGTCTTGATAGTATTTACGAAAGTGATAAGAATGCAGGCCATACTACGTTGAGTGAGGCAAATTATGCAAAACGATGGAAGGCAAATGGAAAAGGCGTTGATCTGAATAGAAATTTTGACGCTGGCTGGAGTGCTTTTGCTGGGAGAGATTTACCGTCCAGCGAAAAATATAAAGGCACAGAGCAGGAAAGCACCAAAGAGGCAAAAGCTTTAGCAGACTATACGAGAAGGCATAATCTAAAAGCAACAGTCAGTTACCACGAATCAGGATCTATTATTTACTATAATTATGGCTCCGATGCTGCTGTAAATGAGTTATCAAAAAGCATGGCATTAAAAATCAAAGAAGAGACCAATTACCCATTAGTTAAAAGCACAGGTGTGGATGCGGCCGGGTATAAAGATTGGGCTATAGATGTTCAGAAAATCCCATCGGTAACCATTGAAACGGGAGTGGGAACCGCACCGGTTGGGTTTGAGGAGTTTGTTGACATTTACAGAAAAAATAGAGATGTACTGTTAGCTGTATCACAGTGGATCAATTAACTCAGGAAGGGGAAGGCTGAAAAAGAATAGTAGTTGGAACTGTGCCATTAAGATTGCTGGTTCCCGCTGTTGTTTGGGTAATGAAGTACATAAATTGCGCTGGTTACCCAAAATGCTGTGATATTTGTATTCGAATGAATAATTTTTGGCAGCGGGGAACAAATTAAGGTTTGTTACCAAAAAAATGAAGATATTGTGCGATTTTTTGGTAGCGTAGAGCGAGAAAGAACAAATTTACCAAAAAAGTTAGAAATAAGGCTTCTAAAACCCGGTTTTTTGGCAGCAGACTTCCGAAATAAAGGATGCTGCCAAAAGCGGGGAATAGTTTCGCTTTTTCCAAATATAAAATAATTCTAAACAAATTCTTAAAATCTTATTGACAGAATTACCCAACAGTGCTACTTTAATACTCAGTTATAGTATGTTACTTCAAGGGAGGCATTCACTATACATATCATTTTTAAATGCGTATGTGTGTGAAAGTGCGTCCTTTTTTTGTTGCCGAATATGGGCCGTAAGAAGGGACAACAGGTAAGAAAAGCCAAAATCACACAAAAAGAAAAGAGGAGAAAAAAATGAAAGATAAGATTTTTGGCGTATTACAGCGGGTGGGAAGATCCTTCATGCTTCCAATCGCAATCCTCCCGGTAGCCGGTCTGCTGCTGGGGCTTGGCAGTTCTTTTACCAACACGACTATGCTGGAAACCTATGGACTCATGGGAGTCATGGGACCAGGCACCGTGCTCAATGCCATATTCCAGGTCATGAGTGCGGCGGGCGACATCATATTCGCCAATCTGCCTATTATCTTTGCCATGGGCGTAGCAATCGGTATGGCAAAGAAAGAAAAAGAAGTCGCAGCACTTGCGGCAGTCGTGGCATTCTTTATCATGCATGCTTCCATCGGAGCCATGATCAACATCAACGGCGGCGCCGAACAGATGCTGACCGGAGCAACGGCTTCCGTATGCGGCATCACATCCCTTCAGATGGGTGTGTTCGGCGGTATCATCGTAGGACTTGGCGTGGCAGCATTGCATAACAGATTTTATAAGATTGAACTGCCGCAGGTATTATCCTTCTTCGGCGGGACACGTTTTGTGCCTATCATCAGTGCACTGGTCTATACGGTGGTCGGCATCGCCATGTTCTTCATATGGCCGGTGATCCAGAACGGTATCTACGCAGTGGGAAATGTAGTAATGGAATCCGGTTATGCAGGAACCTGGATCTACGGATTCATGGAGCGTCTGCTGATTCCGTTTGGTCTTCATCATGTGTTCTATCTTCCATTCTGGCAGACCGGCCTGGGCGGAACCATGGTAGTAGCAGGACAGGCCATCGAAGGTGCACAGAACATCTTCTTTGCACAACTTGGTGATCCTACCGTAGAACATTTCGCAGTATCCGCAACGAGATTTATGTCAGGAAAATTCCCGCTGATGATCTTCGGTCTTCCGGGAGCAGCACTGGCTATGTACAAGACAGCAAAACCGGAAAAGAAAAAAGCAGTCTTCGGTCTGTTATTATCCGCAGCACTTACTTCTATGCTGACCGGTATCACCGAACCACTGGAGTTTACCTTTATTTTTGTAGCACCATTGCTTTACGGTATCCATTGTGTATTCGCAGGTGCGGCGTATATGATCATGCATATGCTAAACGTAGGCGTTGGTATGACATTCTCCGGCGGTATTATAGACTTGACGCTCTTCGGTATCCTCCAGGGTAATGCGAAGACGAATTGGATCTGGATCGTGGTAGTCGGTATTGTATACTTTATCGTATATTATTTCCTGTTCAGTTTCCTGATCAAAAAACTGAATCTGAAGACTCCGGGACGCGACGACAGCGAGGAAGTAAAGCTGTACCGCAGAAGCGATGTGGATGCAAGAAAGAAAGGCACGCAGGCAGCGGATGACGGTCAGGCTGTGGATGAAATGTCCCGGGATATCTGCAACGGACTCGGCGGAAAGAAAAATATATCTGATGTGGACTGCTGTGCCACCAGACTGCGCTGTACGGTCTTTGATTCATCCAAAGTCAGCGATGCCATGTTGAAATCTACCGGAGCTTCCGGTGTGATCCACAAAGGAAATGGTGTTCAGATTATTTACGGACCGAGAGTGACAGTAATTAAATCAAATTTAGAAGATTATCTGGAAATTGCGCCCGATGAAGTGTATGATAGTAGTACGACAGAAACAACAGAGGAAGAAGTGCAGAAAGAAACGAAAGAGACTAAGGTAGTTCAAACCATTCTTATTTCCAGCCCCATGACGGGTGTGGCGGCAGATCTGTCCACAGCACCGGATGAAGGATTCGCAGGAAAAATGATGGGTGACGGAGCAGTTGTCACCCCCACGGACGCAGTGGTGCGTGCGCCGGAGGATGGAGAGATCGCTTTTGTATTCGATACGAAACATGCCATAGGCTTTATGACCGACAGCGGCATCAGCCTGCTGATCCACGTAGGCATCGATACGGTGAACCTAAATGGGGAAGGCTTTGAGGCCCTGGTGGAAGATGGTCAGAAGGTGAAGAAGGGCGATCCTATGCTGAAGCTGGATCTGGATTATCTCAAATCCCATGCACCATCTATCACTTCCCCGGTACTTTGCACAGAACTGGAAGATAATCAGAAGATTCGTCTTCTGAAAGAAGGAGACATCCAGGCGGGAGAAGCGCTTTTTGCTGTTGATATCTGCGAATAAGAGTAAAGTGAGCGCATGGAGATATGTATAGAATTGCAAAGGTTTTAAACCACAATTCCATTATTGCCATTGGAAAAGAAGATAATGCAGAATATTTGATCCTGGGTAAAGGGGTCGGGTTTGGAAAAAAAGTGACCCAGCAGTTTGAGCCGGGGCCGGAGGCTACGGTATATTCCCTGAAGGAGTATACGGATCGGGGAGATGCGAAGGAGATTATCAAGTCGGTCTCTCCGATCTGCCTGGAACTGGCCAATGCAGTGCTTTTGGAAGCACGAAACACATTTGGCAGGATCGACGGAAGCATTTTGTTTCCCATGGCGGATCATATCGAATATGCGGTAAAGCGGATACAGAACCATGAGCAGATCAGTAATCCCCTGACGGATGATATCCGTGTGCTGTTCCACAGAGAATATAAGGTGGCACAGTGTATTCAGCCATTGCTTCTGGAACGGATGCAGGTTCAGATCGATGAACATGAAATTGGCTATATTGCATTACATGTGCATTCGGCTATCGAGGATGAGAAGGTATCCCAGGCCATGCAGATGGCGCAGGCAGTCAGGGAATGCATTTCCCTGGTGGAAAAAGAAACCGGCAAGCAGATTGATATTATGTCCCTGACCTATAACAGGCTCATGAATCATGTGCGTAATATGGTAGCGCGGGCACTGAATGGGGAAAGCCTTAAGATCGATATGAATGAATATATCGAAATAAAATTCCCGGAGGCCTTCGAGACTTCCCGCAAGATCTGCAAAGCATTGGGCCGCAGCTTGAAATGCAGTTTGCAAGATATTGAGATCGGTTATCTGGCCATGCATATTGCCCAGGTGACCATGGATGAACTAAATGACTAAGTGATTATCCGGGACGGATATATTTCCGGCCGGATCAAATAAAAAAGAAAAGGAAGGTATTAAACTATGAAAGCATTTGATTATGTAATTAAAGACGAGATCGGAATCCACGCAAGACCAGCAGGACTTCTGGTAAAGGAAGCAAAGAAATTTGAGAGCACCATCACGCTGAAAGCAAACGGAAAATCTGCAGCAGCAACCAAACTTATGGCGATCATGTCCATGGGCGTTAAAAGCGGCCAGACGGTAACCGTAGAGGCAGAAGGTGCAGACGAAGAAGCAGCAAGCGCAGGTATGCAGGCATTTTTTGAAGAGAACTTATAAGAAACGGGCAGTAGGAGATTTCATTTTTAAAAGATTGGAGAAATCACATGTTGAAATTACAGGGTAAACCGGTATATAAAGGCGTGGCTGTCGGTTCGATCGTGGTACTCAAAGGCACGGATGCACCGGTAAAGCGCAGCAAAGTCCAGGATGCACAGGCAGAAATCGCTCGTGTGGATGCGGCTATCAAGACAGCGCAGGAGCAGCTGCAGCGGTTGTATGACAAGGCCTTAAAAGAAGTCGGTGAAGCAAGTGCCGCTTTATTTGAGGTGCATCAGATGATGCTGGAAGATGATGATTATGTGGATTCCATTCATAACATGATCGAGACGGAGCAGGTAAATGCAGAATATGCAGTATCTGTTACGGGAGATAACTTCTCTGCTATGTTTGCCAATATGGATGATGAATACATGCAGGCAAGATCCGCAGATATCAAGGATATTTCCGGGCGTCTGGTGCGTGTGCTGGACGGCAGTGCGGATATAGACTGGGAATCCATGGATGCGGCGATCATCGTGGCCGATGACCTGAGTCCAAGCGAGACCGTCCAGATGGATAAGACAAAGATCCTTGCTTTTGTGACGGTACATGGTTCTACCAATTCCCATACGGCGATCCTGGCCCGTATGATGAATATCCCGGCACTCATCGGTGTGCCCATGGATCTGGAGACTATTCATAGTGGTGACAAGGCTGTGGTAGACGGCTTTGCGGGAGAAGTGATCCTGGAGCCAACCGAAGAGGAATGTGTGAAAGCCGAAGCAAAAATCAAAGAAGAGCAGGAAAAAGTGCAGCTTCTTCAGGCCTTGCGGGGCAAAGAGACGGTTACCAGAGATGGAAGAGCAATCAAGCTTTATGCCAATATCGGAAGTGTTGGAGATGTTGGATATGTACTGGAAAATGATGCGGCAGGCATCGGACTGTTCCGCAGTGAATTCTTGTATCTGGGCAGAAATAATTTCCCAACAGAGGAAGAACAGTTCCAGGCATACAAGCAGGTACTACAGACCATGGCCGGCAAAAAAGTCATTATCCGTACCCTGGATATCGGTGCAGATAAACAGGTGGATTATTTTAATCTTGGAAATGAGGACAACCCGGCTATGGGTTACCGCGCTATCCGTATCTGCCTTACACAGCCGGATATTTTCAAGACACAGCTGAGAGCACTGCTGCGTGCAGCGGTATATGGCAATCTGTCCGTTATGTATCCAATGATCATCTCCGTGGAAGAAGTTGACCAGATCCAGGCTATCGTAAAACAGGTGGAGGCTGGGCTTATAGCAGAACAGATCCCCTACAAGCTTCCGGAGCAGGGGATTATGATCGAGACGCCGGCAGCGGTCATGATCAGTGAAGAACTGGCTGAAAAAGTTGACTTCTTCAGCATTGGAACAAACGACCTGACTCAGTACACACTGGCCATCGACCGCCAGAATGAAAAACTGGATACATTCTATAATCCATATCACAAGGCTATCCTGAAGATGATCAAGATCGTCGTGGACAGCGCACATAAACATGGCAAATGGGCTGGTATCTGTGGAGAACTTGGCGCAGATCCAAAATTGACCGAAGAGTTTGTTCGCATGGGCGTGGACGAATTATCCGTGGCACCATCTATGGTATTGAGACTTAGAAAAGCGATTCGTGAAATGTAAATAATGGTAAAAGGTGGAAGCTTAAACAGGTTCCGCCTTTTTCTTTATTTTCCCACATAAAAGTGCTAAAATATGAATAACTATTTGAAAAGTTTGGGCGAGGTGGTAACAATGCAGAATGAATTGACGTTTTTTCTGGAGTCGTTTCGGCATACAGGGATTTATCTTATTGACAGAACAACCATGGAAGTATATTACGAAAATGCCATCGCACAAAAATATACGGTGGAAGACAGAATCGGAAGGCCCTGTTATCAGGTGCATGGAAATAAGACTATGTGCTCTTCTTGTCCATTGCGTAAGCCGGAAAGAGTTTCCCATGTGATCCGGGAAGATCTGGGCATGACTTTTGTTATGCATGCCATAGAGACAAGATGGCAGGGAAAGGATGTATATACGATCCTCGTACAGAAGCAGGAAGAACTGTCCCAAAAGAGTATGGATGAAGCCATGAAAAAGCGTATGGACCGCGCACTTTGTGCTTCGGTACTGAGTTATTGTGAGATCAACATGCGTACCCTGCGGTCGCAGAGCCGCTTCTTTTCCGACCCGGATGTGGAGCATGTGATCGAGGATATTTATACGGAGCATTTACGGAAAATGTGTGAGTACTATATACATCCCGAGGATCGTGACCATGTGGGGGAAAGCATTGGCCTGGAACGGCTGCAGGATCTAAGCGCGGACGGAGATGGACCCAAGGAGTTTCGTGTCCGTTATCGCAGCAGTGGAGCGAAAGGCACGAAGGCCATTGTGATGGAAAGCACGGTGCATATTCTGCGGGATGAGTTGCCACATTACGTGTCTATTATCACAAAAGAGGTCACAAAAGAGGAGTCTATCCAGCGGAAATTGGAGCTTTTTGCAGAGGCCGCCAAGGATGCAGTGTCTCTTTTCCAACTGAACATTACCCAGGATAAATGCGTTGTTTCCAGCGGCACCAACACGGTGCTGGGGGATGTTGGACTGGAACTGGAGCATTGTCAGACGCTGGAACCTTTTCGGAATTGTGTGATTTCCCATATCCCTGATGGCGAGTACAGGGCTGTGGCGAGAGATTTTTTCGACCGGAAACAGATGCTGGAGCATTTTGCAAATGATGAGAAAACTCTAAAGAAACGCTTCCTCATCAACATAGGGCAAGATCAATATATATGGGTCATGATGGAATTAAACATGGTGCAAAACCCGCTGACCGGGGATGTGGAAGGGATTTTGTACTCAGAACAAATCGATGAGCGGGTCTTGAAGGACAATATAATCACGCAGGTGATCAACAATGATTACGACTATATTATTATTA
>JAQUWF010000142.1 GCA_028692975.1 Lachnospiraceae bacterium | reverse complement strand
ACTTCAAAGAAGGACTGGCTCATGCCGCATACTGGGCATACTTCCGGGGCTTTGCGGCCGATGCCGATGTATCCGCAGATACGGCATTCCCAGATAGTCTCATCTGTCTTTTCAAATACTTTCTTTGTCTCCACATTGTTCAGCAGGAAGCGATAACGCTCCTCATGGGTTTTCTCGATGGCAGCCACCTTGCGGAATTTCTCCGCCAGATCATGGAAGCCTTCCTTGTCCGCATCCTTTGCAAAGCGGTCATACATATCGGTCCATTCATAATTCTCACCTTCGGCTGCGTGAAGCAGGTTTTCCGGTGTCGCACCGATATTGCCCAGTTCCTGATACCATACTCTTGCATGTTCCTGCTCATTTCTTGCAGTCTTCAGGAAGATTTCTGCCAGCTGGTCATAGCCTTCTCTCATAGCAACATTTGCAAAATACGTGTATTTGTTTCTTGCCTGGCTCTCGCCGGAGAATGCTTCCTGCAGATTCTTTTCTGTCTGGGTGCCTGCATATGGATTCTCTCCGCCTGCTGCCTCTTCCACCTTCTCAAAGACAGAAGCCGGCTGCTTGCAGACTGGGCAGGTAAAGCCTTCCGGCAATTCTCCTTCGTGAATGTAACCACATACGGTGCAACGATATTTTACTGTACTCATTTCTTTTCCTCCTAATAATTCACTCTTGTCTTCATAAGTTGTATGCAACATTTTCTCTGCCAGTTCTGACAGTGGTTTCCCATAAAATTCTTCGTATAGCTGTTTGATTTCTTCATTATCATGACTGTTGCGGAGCGTCATATTCTTATCTTTCTGGTAAAGACCTGCGATTCTTGCTTTCCGCAGCTCGTCGCCCTTTTCCAGCGTTCCCTTGGGCTGTCCGCCGCCACCAATACATCCACCCGGGCAGGTCATGACTTCTATGAAATGATACTGCTTGTCACCGCTCTTTATCATATCGATCACTTTCGATGCGTTTCTGGTTCCATGAACCACCGCCACATTTACATTCAGATCGGCAATCTTCAATGTGGCTTCCCGCATGCCCTCCATGCCGCGGACCGGTTCCAGTTCATACAGAACAGCCGGAGCCTGCTCGCCGGTGATAAATTCGTAGGCAGTACGAAGGGCCGCTTCCATAACACCGCCGGTATTGCCGAAGATCACACCTGCGCCGGAAGCCTTTCCCATGAGGGAATCAAAACTATCATCCGCCAGATTTACGAAATCGATGCTCTGCTCCCTTGACCATTTTGCCAGTTCGCGGGTGGTGATCACATAATCCATATCACGCATGTCCGTTTCGTCCAGATATGTACCTGCCGCCTTCATCTCGTCTCTGCGGATCTCATATTTCTTCGCCGTACATGGTGTCACGGCTACATTGACGATCTTCTTCGGATCCAGCTGCATCTTTTTCGCAAAATATGTCTTGATGGTCGGACCCTGCATACCGATAGGGCTCTTTGCGGAGGAAATGTGATCCAGCATATCCGGATGATACATTTCTGCGTATTTGACCCAGGCCGGACAGCAGCTGGTAAACTGCGGCAGTGGCTTCGTTCCTTTGGTCACACGTTCAATGAGTTCGCTTGCTTCTTCCAGGATCGTAAGGTCAGCTGAAAAATTCGTATCCAGCACATAGTCTGCACCCAGTCTGCGAAGAAGGGCTACCATTTTTCCTTCCACAAAACTGCCGTCCGCCATGTCAAATTCCTCGCCCAGGGCGATACGGACCGATGGAGATGTACTGAAAATAACGATTTTGTCCGGGTCTTTCACAGCAGCCTCAACCTGTTTGTATTCATATTTCTCGGTGATGCTGCTGACCGGACAGACATTGGCACATTGTCCGCAATGGATACAGACTGCCGTGTCCTTGGTATCAGTCAAAGAATAGGTGTCGTGTACATGAATCGACTTGGTACAGACCTCTTTACACTGCCCACATTTGATGCACAACGCTTCGTCTCGCATAATAGCCGGATTATCCAGCTCGATGGGGACACGGATGTCCATGGATAAATGCTTACTCATAAGTCCTCCTTTTATCTCTTGTTTAATATCAGTAATGGTTACTATTATTAAAACATATTATTGAGTGCTTGTCAACATTTTCCTACAAAATTATTTATTTCAGGTATTTGCTAAATATGCAAAATGTAGTTGACATCCTCCCGAACTGTATATATACTAATATATACAGTATGGACTTTCGAAAGGAACACTATGAAAATACTAATATCAAATCAATCTGAATTACCTATTTATGCCCAGATTCGAGAACAACTGAAAGAGCAGATTTTAAATGGTCAGCTGCCATCTGGAACTGTTCTTCCCTCGATTCGAAAACTGGCAAAAGAAGTTGGCGTGAGTGTTATCACAACCACCCGTGCCTACAACGACCTGGAAGAAGAAGGCTTTATTGCCTCAATGCAGGGCAAGGGCAGCGTTGTACTCTCCACCGAGAATAAGATTCTAAAAGAACAGTATTTAATGCGGATTGAGGATGGATTGCTGACTGCAGTAGAGACGGCGAAGCGGATACATATGACAGAGCCGGAACTGCACGCCCTGATTACCGATTTATGGAAGGAGACCCTATTATGAGTCTATTAGAAGTTAAGAATTTGTCGAAAAGTTATAATAATTTTACGCTGCAGGATGTGTCCTTTTCACTTCCTAAGGGCTATGTTATGGGTTATGTAGGTCAAAACGGAGCAGGAAAGACTACTACCATTAACCTTATTACAGGTCTTAGCCAGGCGGCACATGGAATGTGCACCATAGACGGCATCTGTTATCAGGATAACCCACGAAAATACAAAGAAATGATCGGCTTTATCGGCGATGAATCTTATTTACCCCAGGAATGTAAAGTAAGCGATATCCGATTCATCTTAAAATCCATGTATACCAGCTTTCAACTGGAATATTTTAATCAAATGATCCAAAAATGGGAACTGCCGGAGAACCAAAAAATAGTTTCGTTTTCCAGAGGCATGAAGGTAAAGCTTATGTTCGCTTCTGCACTGGCCCGGAATACCAGATTACTGATTTTAGATGAAGCCACCAATGGATTAGATCCTGTCATGCGTGCTGAGATCCTGGAACTTCTGCAAAACTATATCGAGGATGGAGAACACAGTATTTTCTTCTCAACCCACATGTTAAATGATTTGGAACAGATCGCCGATTATATTGCATTTATTGATCATGGTCAGATTCTGCTAAATAAACCAAAGGATGATTTGTTGGAGTCATATGTGTTAGTGCGTGGAGACAGTCTGGATTTGACACCGACTATGAAGCAAAAATTAATTGGAATAACATCTGGCGAATTTAATTTTGAAGCACTGCTGGATTCCGATGAAACCATGGGCTTTGACAGTCGCTTTGTAATGGAAAAACCTACGATTGACCAGATTATGATTCACCAAATAAAAAATGGAGGTGCGGCTCATGCGTGCAATTAAATTCACCATTATCGATATGCTGCGTTGTAAAATAACACTCTTTATCCTACTTGTTTTCTCTGTCATAGCATTTTTCTTTATTCGAGAGTCCCTGTTTTTCGGATTCCTTTATTTATGCTTTGGAGGTATTATTGCCTCCATACAACCATTTGCACAGGAACAGCAGGCTGAGTCCGGCTTCATAAATATGCTCCCTGCTACCAAAGGTGACCGTATCCTGGGGCGCTATTTATTCGGACTTTTCCTGTTGCTCTTTTCCATGGTCCTTGCTTCCCTTGTAGCTATTGTATATGGCGTGATCCATCCTGCATCTCACGAAAACTGGTCTCTGCTGATCATTGGATTTCTGGGCGGTGGCCTTATCATGATCAGCCTCCAGTATTTGCTCTTTTATGTTCTTGGCAAAATGAAAAGTCAGCAATTCCAAGGTTTTATCATGATGCTTCCAGGATTTATCTTTTTCTTTGGCATAAATTTTCTGATGGAGGAATATCGGGAACTGGTTCCTGCCATTGCTGCCTGGATTTCTTCCCATATGAATCTGTTCGTACTGCTGCTTCTACTGGCTGGTTTTGTTACCTTTGGTGTTTGTTCCTTTGTTTCTACTTTAATCGCAAATCGGAGGGATTCCCTATAGGGAGTCCTTCTTTTATGCAACAAAATATACGAAAAAATGGAAATCTTAGGAAAATCTTAAGAATTCATGATGCCCTTTTTTATATAATTAGGTTACACTATATACCATAACATATAAGGGGATAAATCTATGGAGTACATTTTTGAATCATTGGGGAATTATGTTTTTACTCTGCCGATTTTTATTATCGCAGAGATGATTTTGTGGATCTACTACAAATGCAGACGGGTAATCATCAAAAAGAGTTTTCTGATCGGCTGGCAGCTTCTGGTTTGTCTGCTGATTGCTGTTTGCTCCATTACAAATGCTGGCGGCATCGACGATATCGACAGTTTCCAATCGGTACTACGCCTGGATGAAATTAACCTGATTCCGCTGGTCAACTGGGGGATTGGTGATATCACGGGACAGGTTTTGAATATTATTCTTTTCCTTCCGCTGGGTCTGCTGCTGCCGCTGCTTTGGAAAAGAGGAACTTCCTTCCTGCAGACCGCCCTGACCGGATTCTGCCTGTCTCTGGCTGTCGAGCTCAGCCAGTTATTCAATTTCCGCGCTACCGATGTAGATGACCTGATCATGAATACATTGGGGACCATGATCGGATACGGACTGTATCACCTGTTCTTCCGCAAGTTAACCTTTTTCCAACTCAACACTACCGCTCCGGGAACCAAATACAGCCCACTGCTCTGTGTACTCTTCATCTTTGCAGCAAATTTCCTCCTCGTAAGCCCACTGACAAAATTTGTTTGGGATATGATTTACAGTTAATGCCATTTCGTTTTCATATTTTCAAAATTCTCTCTTGCACATATAAAAAAAAGTGCTAAAATAGAACGTATGGAGGCATAGCTCAGCTGGGATGAGCGTTCGCCTCACACGCGAGAGGTCATGGGTTCGAGCCCCATTGTCTCCACTCCATAACTATTCAATTCAGAAAGAATTGTTCCTTCTGTTTTGAATAGTTTTTTTATCTTAGCAAAAAGGAGAAAACAAATGACAAAAAAGCAACGTGCTCTGGAAATAATCGAACGACTGAAAAAGGAATACCCGGATGCGGACTGCACTCTGGATTATGATCAGGCTTGGAAGCTGCTGGTGAGCGTGCGTCTGGCGGCGCAGTGCACCGATGCACGGGTCAATGTGGTCGTGGAGGGGCTGTTCGAAAAATACCCCACTGTAAATGCACTGGCAGACGCCGATGTGAATGATATCGAAGCCATCGTCCGCCCATGTGGGCTGGGCCGCAGCAAAGCACGTGATATCAGTGCCTGCATGAAGATGCTCCGGGACGAATTCGGGGAAAATGTGCCGGATAACTTTGACGATTTGATGAAATTGCCTGGCGTTGGACGCAAGAGTGCCAACCTGATCATGGGGGATGTTTTCGGCAAGCCGGCTATCGTCACCGATACTCATTGCATCCGACTGACCAACCGTATGGGTCTGGTAGACGGCATCAAAGAACCAAAGAAGGTGGAAATGGCTCTCTGGAAGATTGTTCCGCCGGAGGAAGGCTCCAATTTCTGCCACCGCTTAGTTTACCATGGCCGTGAGGTCTGCACCGCACGTACCTCACCGTACTGTGACCGCTGCTGCCTGGCAGATATCTGTAAGAAAGTTGGCGTGTAAATTTTTATGGGAATTTTAGATTTTGTTTAGAAACTTTCTGTTTTCTTGATTTTGAGGACATATTCTCTACACATTTCTCCTGTATAGTATTACTTAGATAGATGAAATAACCACTCACTATCTCCCCCCTCATTTAAAAAGAAAGACGAACCTGCACAAGCG
>JAQUWF010000040.1 GCA_028692975.1 Lachnospiraceae bacterium | reverse complement strand
ATTGGACAAACTGGTTCAGTGGGGCTGCGATGTGCCAAGCGCACTGGAACGTTTTATTGATGACAAAGAATTGTACGTGGACTGTCTGAAAGCCTTCGAGGATGATGAGAATTTTGGGCTTCTGGAGGAAAATCTGGCGAAGCAGGACTATAAGGCAGCCTTTGACAATGCACACACCCTAAAAGGCGTCTCTGCAAATCTGAGCCTTACGCCCCTGCTGCAGAAATTGTCTGATGTAGTGGAGGATCTGAGGGGAGACATGAAGGATACCATAGATGTCCATATGGCGGGTATGAAGGAAGAATACAAAAATTATAAACGTATCATGGCGGAAGCCTGAGGAGGCGGCATATGAAAAGAAGGAAGAAAAATGAAGATCAGATGATGGGCTATTTCACGATTTTCATTGCATTCATACTTGTACTGGTTGGCCTGGACTTCATGGATCGAATGAAGAAAAACGTATGAGTAAAAAGGTAGTCATAGCAGCAGGCAGGGTGATTGTATACCCTGCCTGTTTTGACGTTATTTTGCACAGTTCGGTTTGTCGAAACTGATATTAAAGGCATAGAAATTCTTGGCATCCAACTGTTCCTGGACCGTGCGCAGACATTCACCGAAACGCTGGAAATGCACGATTTCACGCTCCCGCAGGAAACGAATAGGATCGGCTACGTCAGGATCTTTTACCAGGCGCAGGATATTGTCGTAGGTCGTTCTGGCTTTCTGCTCTGCTGCCAGATCCTCTGTCAGGTCTGTGATGGGATCTCCCACAGACTGGAAGGTGGCAGCTGAGAAAGGATTGCCGCTGGCATCTATGGGATAAAGGCCCAGCGTATGGTCCGTATAATAGTCCTGCATACCGGCAGCAACGATTTCCTCTGGAGAAAGATTACAGGTCAGCTGGTGCACGATGGCACAGATCATCTCCATATGGGACAATTCTTCCGTGCCGATATCCGTGAGCGCACCCATACATTTCCGGTTGGACATAGTGTAGCGCTGGGAGAGATAACGCAGCGCAGCACCGCATTCACCGTTGGGTCCACCATACTGGCTGATAATAACCTGTGCGATCTTTGGATTGGGGTTTTTGATATTAACTGGATATTCCAGACGCTTTTCATAACTGAACATACTTAACAGCACCTCCTTGCTTTGGCTTCCCATGGCCAGGGCTGGAGTACCCACGCCCAGGCGTTGTCTTCTCTTACATAATCAAGGGTCAGCGGGCCGTAGCATCTGGCGTATTCCTCCAGGGCTTCTTTGCGCAGACGCAGTTTTTCGTTATAAAAGCTCTGGGCTTTTGCATCTTCTGGGTGTGTATCCAGATAGAGAGCCATATCAAAACAGGTGAAGCTGATCTGGTCGATCCACTGAAGCAGTTGTTCCTGGGAATAATTAGCGTTTTTCATGCACAGGGACCTCCTTTGCCACAGAATGGTTTGCACAATTCGGGAAAGATCGTGCCGTTGCTGAGTCCTCTTGCAGGGGTATAGGTAGTATCAAAAATCTGCCAGGGCACATAAGCCATGGCCAGAGGGAAGGGCTCTGCTTTGGACGGATAATAGCCGCGATAGGGCACTGCCTGATAAGATTCCATATAAAACTCCTTTGACTGTTCTAAATTAATATATGCGAAACGACCCGATTCTGTCAGAAATTAAGCCCGGCATAATTTATGCTTTGTTTCTTGGGGAAAAAATGTTATACTGGTCTAGAATTATGGGAGGACTTTTATGCTTAAAGAAATGAAAAACTCAGCAAAAAGGGTTCGGAACAAATCGGATTATTATGATTACAACCTGGTGGCGGTGGTGATTTTGCTCACCTGTTTTGGACTGGTCATGCTATACAGTACCAGTGCCTATGTGGCAGAACTGCGCTACGGCGATGATATGCTGTATTTTGGAAAGCAGGCGGTCATCAGTGCAGTCTGTGTCGTTTTGTGTCTGGTGATTTCGCTGATCGATTATCATATGTTGTTTAAAATGGGCGGATTTATTTTTATCATGGCAGCCATTCTTATGGCCCTGGTACAGACACCGCTTGGAGTTGAGGTTAATGGTGCGCGGCGCTGGTTGTATCTGGGTATCCAGTTCCAGCCCTCCGAGGTAGCAAAGATTGCAGTCATTGTATTCCTGCCGGTCCTGATCATCAAGATGGGCAGGAGATTTAAGGGGTTAAAAGCCTGTATCATGCCTATGGGAGCAGGAGCAGTGCTGAGTCTGATCACTTATGTCTGTACAGAAAATCTGAGTACGGCTATCATTATCGTAGGTATGACTTTTATCATTGTGTTCGTGGCACATCCTAAAACGCTGCCGTTTCTGCTTGTCATTGTTGTCGGTGCGGTGCTGATCATTGTGGGAGTTTATATACTTTCCAAAGGTATGGATAGCAATGGAAGCTTTCGTCTGCAGCGTATACTGGTGTGGCTGGAGCCGGAAAAATATTCTGAGGAGGGCGGTTATCAGATCCTGCAGGCACTCTATGCCCTGGGTTCCGGAGGGCTTTTTGGCAAGGGCCTCGGCAACAGTGCGCAGAAACTGGGCGCCGTGCCGGAGGCACAAAATGACATGATCTTTTCTATCATTTGCGAAGAACTGGGCATCTTTGGTGGTGTGATAGTGATGCTGCTGTTCGGATATCTGCTGTATCGCCTGTTTTTTATCGCACAGAATGCACCGGATCTTTTCGGATCGCTTATGGTTACAGGTATTTTTGCACACATTGCCCTACAGGTTATTTTAAATATTGCGGTTGTTATTAACCTTATTCCCACCACAGGTGTTACACTGCCCTTTATCAGTTATGGAGGCACCTCGGTCATGTTCCTGATGATGGAAATGGCCATAGCCCTGAGTGTATCCAGAAGAATACGGTTCCAGAACCAGGAACGAGATTTGTGGGGAGATGTGGTATAAAACCATTGACAAACCAGATTGAACCTTATATACTTCGTCTTAAAGATTATTACAGACTTAAAGGAGAAAAAAATATGTTAGAGAAAATGACGGACTTAATTGCACAGCAGTTAAATTGCAGCGAGGATGAGGTTAATCCGGAAACATCTTTTAAGGATGATCTGGGTGCGGATTCTCTGGACCTGTTTGAACTGGTCATGACGCTGGAAGAGGAATATGAGATTGAGATTCCTTCCGAGGATCTTGAATCTCTTGGAACCGTTGGAGATGTTATGGAATATCTCAAAAACAAGGGTGTAGAAGAATAAAGATAACGTTGAATTATGGCAGGAAAAACTGTATAATGAAAGCAAGCAAGGGATACCTGGATGATGCCATGTATCCTGTTTTGCTTTTAGGAGGTGACGTATATGAGTCTGGAAGGATTACAAAATGCCATTCAAAAGAGTCGGAATATCGTTTGTCTGCTGGGTGTCAATGCGAGCCAGGACTGCGGATGCTTAAATTACCGCTGGGGTGACAGAATATACGAACTGGAAAGCAGATACGGACAATCACCGGAAGAGATTTTTTCTGCAGTATTCTACAATACGAGGACCAAGCAGTTTTTTGAATTTTATCAAAAAGAAATATTAAGTACACTGGGAACACCGGATGCATGTATGCGCACATTGGCAAAGATGGAGAAAGACGGCAAACTCAATGCTGTGGTTACCAGAGAGATATTCAGCCTTGCAAAAAGGGCAGGCTGCAAGAATGTACTGGAGCTCCACGGCAGCATCTACCAGAATAAATGTCCGCACTGCGGAAAAGAATATGATATCGAGTACATGAAAAAAGGAAAGCCCGTGCCGCTTTGTGAAAAATGCGGCGCCACGGTCCGCCCGCAGGTCTGTCTGGTAGGAGAGATGATCGATAATCAGATCCTTACAGCGGCAGTTAATGAGATACAGAAGGCGGATCTGCTTTTGATACTTGGTTGTAATATGAGCGCTATGCTGACGACCACTTGTGTGAAATATTTCAACGGGGACCGCATTGTACTGATTAATGAAAAAGAACATTATAAAGATGACGTGGCGGATATGGTTTATCACGCAAAACCGCGTGATATTCTTCCAAAGGTATATCCGCTGAAAAATAAAAGAATTTAAATGAGAAGGGACATAACATTATGACGAAAGTAAAGACAAGATTTGCACCCAGCCCCACAGGCAGAATGCATGTAGGCAATCTGAGAACGGCTCTGTATGCATATCTTATTGCGAAACATGAGAATGGAAGCTTTATGCTGCGTATCGAGGATACGGATCAGGAGCGTTTTATGGAAGGCGCCCTGGATATTATTTACCGTACGCTGCAGGAGACGGGGCTTGTACATGACGAGGGTCCGGATAAAGACGGCGGCGTAGGCCCCTATGTGCAGAGTGAGCGTCATGAGCAGGGTATCTATTTGAAATATGCCAGGCAGCTCATCGAACAGGGTGACGCGTATTATTGTTTCTGTGACAAGGAGCGTCTGGAATCCCTGAAAACAGAGGTGGCAGACAAGGAAATCGTGGTCTACGACAAACATTGTCTGCATCTGTCCAAAGAAGAGGTACAGGCCAATCTGGATGCCGGAAAACCTTACGTGATCCGTATCAACATGCCTACAGAAGGTACGACGACTTTTGAGGATGAGATCTACGGAGCCATCACCGTACCCAATGGGGAACTGGATGATATGATCCTCATCAAATCCGATGGGTACCCCACATACAATTTTGCCAATGTGGTTGACGATCATCTCATGGGTATTACCCACGTAGTGCGGGGCAACGAATATCTGTCCTCCGCACCCAAGTACAATCGTCTCTATGAAGCTTTTGGATGGGAAGTGCCGGTGTATGTACACTGTCCATTGATCACCGATGAGACACACAAAAAACTGAGCAAACGATGCGGTCATTCTTCTTTTGAAGACCTGATTGAGCAGGGATTTATCAAAGAGGCAGTGGTAAACTTTGTAGCACTTCTGGGCTGGTGTCCGGAAGATAACAGAGAGATCTTTTCTTTAGAAGAACTGGTACAGGCTTTTGATTATCACCATATCAGCAAGTCTCCGGCTGTCTTTGATATGACCAAACTGAAATGGATGAATGGGGAATACATGAAAGCCATGGACGACGAGAGTTTCTATGAGCGTGCATTGCCGTACATGCAGCAGGTGATCAAAAAAGATTTGGATTTCCATCGGATTGCGTCTCTGGTAAAGACTCGCATTGAGATATTCCCGGATATTCCAGACTTGATTGATTTCTTTGGGGAAGTACCGGAATACGATGCTGACATGTATACACATAAAAAAATGAAAACGAACGAGGAGACTTCACTTGCAGTATTGCAGGAGGTTCTGCCGATTTTGGAGGCGCAGGAGGATTATTCCAACGATGCGCTCTATGAGAGCCTGAGCCAGTACGTGAAGGAACAGGGATACAAAAACGGATACGTTATGTGGCCGATTCGTACAGCGGTATCCGGAAAACAGATGACTCCTGCGGGGGCTACCGAGATCATGGAAATCATTGGAAAAGATGAGGCCCTGAAGCGTATCCGCGCAGCTATAGAAAAATTGGGATGACAGATGGTGAAGAAAAAGAAAATAGCTTATGTATTTTATACAAAAGTGCTGGATCGGCTGTCCTACACCCATAAGGAACTAAGCGAGGTTGGGGATTTGCTGCTGGCTTATGGGCTGGAGTATCTCTATGGGATCCGGCTGGAATCAGAAAAAAAGGGTAAAGGCTGCCATGGCAAGCCATACCTGATCAATCATCCAGAGATCCAGTATAATATCAGCCATTCCGGTGAGTACGTGGTCTGTGTGCTGTCTGCTATGCCTGTTGGCATCGATATCCAGGAAAAGCGTGTCATGGACGTGACCAGAGTGGGAAAACGTGTCTTCAAGGATGAAGAGTACCGGGAATTCCTTATGAATGAGGATATGCAGGAGAGGTTTTTCCGTCAGTGGGTACTCAATGAGAGTTACCTGAAATGGACAGGACAGGGCCTGACGGTAGACATGCGGGAAGTGGAAACCCACGGTTGGCACCAGTTCCTCCATGTGGACAAGAATTATATGTGCGCGTTGTGGGCAGAACAGCCACTGGAGATTGTTTTGAAGGAAATAATGGTGTAATAAGAATACTGTGCATTGTAAAAAGAACAGGGAAACCTGTTCTTTTTTTTGCATGTCCTCATATATTTAGGTAAGAGGTGAGAACATGAAAAGAGAAGAGATTATCAAATTATTTGCCAAGAGCATCCGCAAGATACTGGAAGGCGCAGCTCTTGATTATGAACAGGTGCAGGAGATCCGCATGCGTGTGCAGAATCCGTTCCTGATTATTTATAAGGAAAAAGAATATTTTCTGGAAGAATCAGGCGCACTGACCGACCAAAAAAGACAGGCCCATGTGGTGACGGCTGAGGAAGTGGCGGAGACTATGGAATACATTGCAGGTTATTCTCTGTTTGCTTACGAGGACGAGATCCGGCAGGGGTATCTGACCGTACAGGGCGGGCACCGGGTAGGTGTGGCGGGAAAGATTATTACGGAGGGGGACAAGGTCAAGGGGGTTAAGTACATTTCCTATATCAATGTGCGCATTTCCCATGAGATCAAGGGCTGTGCCAGTCAGGTACTCCCTTATCTGGTGGACGGAAGGACCATTTATCATACGCTGCTGATCTCGGCACCACGTTGTGGGAAGACGACCATGCTGCGGGATATTGTCAGACAGGTTTCTGATGGATTTGGTAATTTTCCGGGAAATACAGTAGGCGTGGTGGATGAGCGATCTGAGATCGGAGGCAGTTATATGGGCATACCGCAAAACGATGTAGGCATACGCACCGATGTGTTGGACTGCTGTCCCAAGGCGGAGGGTATGATGATGCTGGTGCGCTCCATGTCCCCGGCCATTATTGCGGTGGATGAGTTGGGAGACTATAGCGATATTCATGCTATCGAATCGGTGATACATTGTGGATGCAGGCTGCTGGCCACGGTGCATGGAAATTCCATCGATGATATCAAACGAAAGCCCCTGCTGCAGAAACTCATGAATGATCATACCTTTGAGCGGTATGTGCTGCTGCAGAACCAGCGAAAGACCGGTCAGGTCAAGGCAATATTTGATGAGCGGGGGACCTGCCTCTTTCGGGACAGGTGTGTGGTATGCTGAAGGTGATAGGGGCCGTGTGCGTCATCGGGGCAGCTGGACTGATGGGGTATACCAAGAGCCGCAGCCTACATATGCATATCCAACAGTTAAAAACACTGCGCAAAATCTGCATGGAAATCATCGGGGAACTGACGGTGGGGCGCATCCCCTTATATGAGATCCTGCTGCGTATCAGCGGCAAATGTGAGCCGCCTTTCTGTGATTTCCTGCTGGCGGTCTGTGAACAGATGCAGGCCTATGATGGTTCGCCCTTCGCGGATATTTTTTCCCTTCAGACGGATCGGAAACTATCTGGAGTACTTACCCCGGAGGAATGTGAGGAGTGGAAAAAGGCAGGTACGTTTCTGACCATATCCGATCAGAAGGTACAGGTGGGCCTCATGCGCCTGTATGAGCGGGAACTGGAAGGAAATATTGAACTGTTGGAGCGGGGGAAACGGGAAAAACAGAGATTATATCAGACTTTAGGGCTTATGGGAGGTATTTTATTGACGATTTTGCTGTTGTAGGAGGGATGCGTGGAAGTCAGTTTGATTTTTAAAATAGCTGCGGTAGGCATTCTGGTCGCGGTCCTGAATCAAATATTAAAACACAGCGGCAGGGAGGATCAGGCGTTTCTCACCAGTCTGGCAGGGCTGGTTCTGGTGCTTTTGTGGATCGTTCCATATATTTATGATCTGTTTGAAACTATAAAAACCCTTTTTGCGTTTTAGCCGGAGGTGGAATGGGAATCATATGGAAATACTGAATGTATGTGCACTTGGTATCAGCGGTATTTTCGTGGGTCTGCTGCTGCGGGAAATGAAGCCGGAATACTCCCTGTATTTGAGCCTGGGCCTGGGAATCCTGATTTTGGGGCTTTCTTTCGGGAAACTACAGAGTCTGTTTGACAGTATCCGCCGGATGGGCACATATCTCACCGTAGATTCCCTCTATATGGGAACGCTGTTGAAAATTATGGGCATCACTTATGTGGGGCAATTTTCATCCGGTATCTGCAAGGATGCGGGGTATTCTGTCATCGCCAATCAGATAGAGATTTTTGCCAAAATAGCTATTATGGTCTTGAGCATGCCGATCCTTCTGGCACTGCTGGAGACTATACAGGAGTTTCTGCCGTGAATGTATGGAAATATCTTTTGCCTGTCCTGCTGGGATTGCTGCTTGGTGTCTGTCCGGTGCAGGCGGCCGAAGAACAAACGGAGGAAGTACAGCCACAGACTGAACAAGAGCGTCAGGAGGCAGTGGAGAAAACCCAGGATCAGCTGCTGGAAGAACTGGAACTTGGACAGGTGGAGGATACGGTGAACAGCCTTTTGAAGGACACGGAGTTCTCTTTTTTTGGCACGATCCAGTCTTTTTTGAGTGGGGAGAAGGTTCTGACCAGGGAGAATCTGGAAGGGCTGCTGGGTGATCTGGTGTGGGGACAGCTGCGCAGCCAGAAGGATATTGTGCTGCAGGTCCTCCTGCTGATCCTGCTATCGGCATTGCTTACCACTTTTGCCCATGTGTTTGATAACGGTCAGATCAGTGAAATGGCGTTTTATATTGTGTATCTGGTCGTGTTCGTGCTGCTCCTGAAAGGGTTCCGCAATCTGGCCGTGGATATGCAGACCGCCCTGGAGGGCAGCATGGGGTTTATGAAGGTGCTGACACCAGCCTATTATTTATCTATTATGCTGGCCAACGGGGGAAACACGGCTGGCGGTTATTATGCCCTTGTGCTGCTGGCAGTCTTTCTGGTGCAGTGGGTCATGCTCTATGTGGTCATGCCCGGCGTACAGATCTTTGTTCTGGCTGGTATCGTCAATCATCTGGCGAAGGAGGATTTCCTGTCCAAACTGGTGGAACTGCTTAAGACAATCCTGGTCTGGATCATGCGCAGTCTGGTAGGGGTCATCGTGGGTTTCCAGATCATCCAGAGGCTGGTCTCGCCCATGCTGGATACGGTACAGCGTTCTTTTGTGGGAAAGGCTGCCAGCGCATTGCCGGGGATTGGCAATCTAGTCGATTCTGCATCGGAAATGATGCTTGGCTGTGCGCTGCTCATAAGGAACTGTGTGGGAGCCACTGCGCTTGTGGTTCTGGTCCTTGTCTCTCTGGGGCCGGTGTGCCAGCTGGGGGTGGCAACACTTTTGTACAGGGGCGTTGCGGCACTGGTCCAGCCTGTGGCGGATACCAGGATGGTGGGCTGTGTCACCATCATCGGGGACGGCTGTGCCCTGCTGCTGCGTATACTTCTCACAACGCAATTACTGTTTTTTGTGACCATAGCCGTGGTGGCGGGAGGGAGTGCTTAGTGGAAGCCCTATATGCATGGGTACGGAATCTGGCTGTATATTTTATTATCATATCGACTATCATCAATGCGTTGCCGGACAACAGGTATGTGAAGTACATTCGTTTTTTTCTCGGAATGCTTTTGATACTGCTGATTCTGCAGCCCGTCCTGGATTTCTTTGACTGGACGCAGGAATTGGACAGTGCTTACTACACGCAGATGATGGAGCAGGAATGGCAGGAGCAGGTGGAAGATATGGGGCAATCATAATATGGAGCGTAAGCTGGGATCGATCTTTGGAAAATTGAAAAAGGAATATCTGGTTTACGGACTGCTGGGCGGTATCCTCCTTCTGGTCATCGCCATGCCGGTCAAGAGCACGGAAACGGCGGAGACGGATGTGTCTGTGCGCAAGGAACTGGAGACGCAGCTGACCACAGCACTGAATCAGATGCAGTACACGGGAAAGGTCTGGGCAACCATTACGATGGAGCCTTATGTGGAGGAGCGGGAGTCCCCGGAGATACGAGGTGTACTGATTTTGTGTGAACATGGGGATGAACCTGCTGTGATTCGTGAAATCATAGAGTCAGTTCAGGCATTATTTCAGTTGGAAGCCCATAAAATTAAAGTAATCAAAATGAGGTAAAGGAGAAATGGTTTGAAAAAATCTATAAAAAAGAGTCAGGTTATTATTTCTACATTGGCTATACTGATTGCAGTGGCAGGGTACTTAAGTTTCTCGAACATTGATCTTGGAGTCAAGGATGATACGGCGGAGGCAGCTGATTCTGGGCAGGTGCTTACGGATATCGAAAGTCTGGACACGGATGCCACCCAGCCGGGGGAGGCGGTGCTCACGGAAGCGTCTTCTTTCGTGGCTCAGGCCAAGGTCAGCCGGGAACAGATACGCTCTCAGAACAAGGAGTCTCTTCTGGAAGTCATCAATAATGTGGAACTGACCGACGAGGAGAAGCAGCCGGCAGTGGAGAGCATGGTGGAGATGACGGAACTCATGGAAAAAGAGGCTGCTGCGGAACTTCTGCTGGAATCCAAAGGGTTTGAGAATGTGGTGGTCAACCTGACCGGGGACACCGCAGATGTCATGGTGCCCTCCGGTGATCTGGGAGATACCCAGCGGGCGCAGATCGAGGATATTGTAAAACGGAAGACACAGGTGGAGGGTGCAAATATTGTGATTACCCCCATGGACGAAACCCAGAGCTGAAATAATAAAAACATAGAGGAGGGGGGACGCGGCGGGGAGGGCGTACTATGGCGGCAGAAAGGGCGGAGGGCAGGGACGGCGGGGCAGGGGGTATCCTATAACACGCAAAGGCGGGCAACGCTCCGCCGAACTAACTGCCAACTACGACTAAGCGACTCAGGAAAGCCTTCGTCGCTAAGTCTTCGTAAGCAGTGGATTTCGTCTACGCTAAATGCACCCGCTGATTTCTTTGCTTAGTGATAGGATACCCCCTGCCCCGCCGTCCCTTCCCTCCGCCCTTTCCGATCGCCGTAGTACGCCCGCCCCGCCGCTATGCATAGAAAGCCAGAAGAAACGGGCTGCCGCGAAGCGGGACGCGCCAGCGTCCCCCATTCCCCCTTTACTTTTTGGTGGATTTAGTATAAAATCGAAAAGGCAATAACTAAGTAAGCAAAGCACAGGAGGCAGTAAGTGGCTGATTATACAAAGGAAATAGAAAAAAGAAGAACATTTGCAATCATATCCCACCCGGATGCAGGTAAGACGACTTTGACAGAGAAGTTTCTGCTTTACGGAGGGGCTATTAATCTGGCTGGTTCCGTGAAGGGGAAGGCTACGGCTCGTCATGCTGTATCGGACTGGATGGAAATAGAGAAGGAGAGAGGTATTTCGGTTACCTCATCCGTGTTACAGTTTAATTACGATGGATACTGCATCAACATCCTGGATACACCCGGGCATCAGGATTTCTCGGAGGATACCTACCGAACCCTGATGGCGGCGGATTCGGCGGTGATGGTGATCGATGGATCTAAAGGTGTGGAGGCGCAGACCAGGAAATTATTTAAGGTATGTGTCATGCGCCATATTCCGATTTTTACATTTATCAACAAGATGGACCGGGATGCCAACGATACCTATGATCTGTTGGATGAGATCGAAAAAGAACTGGGGATCGCAACCTGTCCGGTGAACTGGCCTATTGGTTCTGGAAAGAATTTCAAGGGTGTTTACGACCGGAACACCAAGAAAGTGCTGGTGTTTGCGGATACCATGAAGGGAACAAAGGAGGGAATCGAGGAAGAATATTCTCTGGATGACCCCAAACTGGCAGAGATTGTGGCCGAAGATCAGATGGAACAGCTGAACGAAGAAATCGAATTGCTGGACGGAGCCAGTGCGGAATTTGATCAGGAAAAAGTAAGCCGAGGAGAATTATCACCGGTATTTTTCGGGTCGGCACTGACCAACTTTGGTGTGGAGACCTTTTTGAAACATTTCCTGCTTATGACTACGCCGCCTCTGGCTCGTGAGACCCAGGATGGATTGATTGATCCCATCAAAGAAGATTTTTCGGCATTTGTATTCAAGATTCAGGCGAATATGAATAAGGCACACCGTGACCGTATTGCATTCATGCGTATCGGATCCGGTAAGTTTGATGCCAATATGGAAGTATATCATGTGCAGGGAGAACGGAAACTGCGCCTGTCGCAGCCACAGCAGATGATGGCGGATGACCGGCACGTGGTGGAGGAAGCATATGCGGGTGACATAATCGGAGTCTTTGATCCGGGTATTTTCTCCATTGGAGATACCGTCTGTACGCCGGGACAGACATTTGCCTACGACGGTATTCCGACCTTTGCCCCGGAACATTTCGCCCGGGTGCGCCAGATCGATACCATGAAGCGTAAGCAGTTTATGAAGGGCATCAATCAGATTGCCCAGGAAGGTGCAATCCAGATCTTTCAGGAATTTAATACCGGTATGGAAGAGATTATCGTGGGTGTGGTAGGTGTGCTGCAGTTTGATGTATTGAAATATCGTCTGCAGAACGAATATAACGTGGAAATTCTTTTGGAAAATCTTCCTTACGAGCATATCCGCTGGATCGAGAACAAAGAATACGATCTGGATCACATTATCGGTACCTCGGATATGAAGAAGGTAAAAGATCTGAAAGGCAATCCCCTGCTTCTGTTTATCAACAGCTGGAGCGTTGGTATGACCCTGGATCGCAACGAAGGACTGGTATTAAGTGAATTCAGTCGATAAAAGACTTTTATTTTTCATGGGGATTTGGTATACTAAGAAGAGAAAAAGCCTTAGGAGGTCCTAATATGGCAGAGAAAAGAAATACTTATACAATACATGAAGAAGGCGATTTTGGTCAGGTACAGATCGCAGATGAAGTTGTAGCGATCATTGCAGGCCTTGCGGCGACAGAAGTCAAAGGCATTGCGTCCATGGCTGGAAATATCACCAACGAACTGGTGGGCAAACTTGGCATGAAGAATCTGTCCAAGGGTGTCAAGGTAGATATTCTGGAGGGAGTTGTCTGTGTAGACCTGACGCTGAATATCGATTATGGATACAGCATTCCGGATACCAGCAAACTGGTTCAGGAAAAGGTAAAGGCAGCTATTGAGAATATGACCGGTATGCAGGTGTCTGACGTGAATGTCCGCGTGACCAGCGTAGAAATGGAAAATGGCAAGTAATCCTTTTTTATGAGAAGAAAATGTAGTATAATAGGGGGTGTCTGAATGAGGCACTCCCTTTTTGAATTATTTATTTAGGACAGCAGACGAGTCTAAGGCATGCTGTTCGGAAATTAGTGTATGATAAAAAAGGAGAATGATCCGGAGGAGAAGTATGAGCAGAAGAGAAGTAAGAGAGCATATATTTAAATTGCTTTATATGAGTGAATTCAATACAAAAGAGGAAATGCCCCAGCAGGTGGCCCTATATTTGGAGAGCCTGGAGCCTGTGTCTGAGGAAAATCAGAAAGAAATCGAAGATAAATACGAAAAAATAAAGGAACATGCAGAGGAAATCGATACGGCGATCAATGAGTCATCCGTAGGTTGGAAGTCTTCCCGTATGAGCAAGGTGGACTTAAATATCCTGCGTGTGGCAGTTTACGAACTGAAATACGATGATTCTGTTCCCACCGGCGTGGCGATCAACGAAGCGGTTGAGATCGCAAAATCCTTCGGTGGCGAAGAATCAGCGTCTTTCCTGAATGGAATACTTGCAAAAATGGTTTAGGGAGCATATATGGAACAGAATGTTTATTCCGTAGGGCAGGTCAACACGTATATCAAAAATATGTTTACTCAGGATTATATGCTGAACCGTATTTATGTCCGGGGTGAGGTATCCAACTGTAAATACCACACATCGGGACACATTTATTTTTCATTGAAGGATGGCAGCGGAGCCATAGCCTGTGTCATGTTCGCAGGACAGCGAAAAGGGCTTGCCTTCCAGATGAAAGATGGTGACAAAGTCATCGTGGGCGGCAGTGTGAGTGTGTACGAGCGGGATGGCAGGTATCAGCTCTATGCGAAAGAAATATCCCTGGAGGGTGCCGGACTGCTTTATGAGCGGTTTGTGGCCCTGAAGAAAGAATTGGAAGAGATGGGCATGTTTGCCCCGGAATATAAGCAGCCGATCCCCAAATACAACAGGCGGATCGGCATCGTTACCGCCCCCACGGGAGCGGCTATTCAGGATATCCGTAACATTGCATACCGGAGGAATCCTTACGTGCAGCTGATCCTGTATCCAGCTCTGGTGCAGGGCGAAAATGCCAAAGGCAGCATTATCCGCGGCATCGAGACACTGGATCAGATGGGGCTTGACGTGTTGATCGTGGGCAGAGGCGGCGGATCCATCGAAGACCTTTGGGCCTTCAATGAAGAGGAGGTAGCCCGGGCTATTTTTAACTGCAGCACTCCGATCATATCGGCGGTGGGCCACGAGACGGATACCACCATAGCCGACTATGTGGCAGATCTGCGGGCACCTACGCCTTCCGCAGCGGCGGAACTGGCGGTGGCCAATGTACAGTCGATGCTGGATGCTATGATCGATTACCGCAGGGCGCTGGATCGGAATCTGGAGAACAAATTACTCACATACCGGAATATGCTGGAGCAGTACAAGGTGCGTCTGCGCATTTTAAGCCCCCAGAACCAGCTGCGGGAGAAACGGCAGTATTGTGTGGATTTGGAGGATAAGTTAAAGAGTGCTATGACACAGCAGCTGCGGGAAAAACGGCAGATGCTGAATATTTATATAGAACGATTCAAGGGGCTGTCCCCTCTGACCAAGCTGCAGCAGGGATTTTCCTATGTGGCGGATACAGAGGGACATGCCATAACCAGTAAAGGTCAGGTAGAGGCAGGCGACAGTCTGACTATACATGTGACGGATGGCAGGATACATGCAGAGGTAAAAGATTATGAGTGAAGAAAAAGAAAGCAGGAGCATCGAGGAAGCATTCCAGGTGCTGGATACTATGGTGAAACGTCTGGAGGGCCGTGACATTACTCTGGAGGAATCCTTCCAGGTGTACCAGCAGGGCATGGATCTGCTCAGATACTGCAATGGAAAAATAGATAAAGTAGAAAAAAAGATGCTGCAGGTGAATGAAAATGGAGAACTCAGTGAATTTTAAGAATAAGCAGGAAAAATGTATACAGGAGATCGAGGAACTGATTTGCGGCTATCTGCCCAGAGAAGAAGGATTGGCGAAAAATCTGGCGGCGGCTATGAATTACAGCATGACGGCGGGCGGAAAGCGTCTGCGTCCCATGCTTATGCAGGAGACCTTCCGCCTTTTCGGTGGGGAAGGTCCGGTGGTAGAGCCTTTTATGGCGGCCATCGAGATGATCCATACCCATTCTCTGGTACATGACGATCTGCCGGCACTGGATAATGATGAATACCGCCGGGGAAAGAAGACGGCTCATGTGATGTTCGGGGAGGATGCGGCTATTCTCAGCGGTGATGCTCTTTTGAATTATGCCTACGAGACGGCATTCCTGGCTTTTGATATGGGAGTGGATGCAGGGCGTATTGCCCGTGCCCTGCAGATTCTGGGTGATAAGACGGGCATCTATGGTATGCTGGGCGGACAGGCACTGGACGTAGCCAATGACGGAAAGCCTCTGACCAGAGATATGCTGGATTATATTTATGCTAATAAGACGTCGGCATTGATCGAGGCGGCTATGATGGTGGGTGCCACGCTGGCTGGTGCCAGTGAGGATGAGGTGTTTTTGATCGAGAGTGCTGCGTACCGCATCGGTATTGCGTTCCAGATACAGGATGATATTCTGGATGTGACCTCCACAGAGGCAGAACTGGGTAAACCTATTGGCAGTGATGCGAAGAACTGCAAGACCACCTATGTGACGCTGGAAGGACTGGACAAGGCAAAAGAAACAGTGGAGCAGTTATCCAGGGAGGCTATGGAGTCTCTGGAAGAACTGCCCCAGCAGAATGCATTTCTTACGGAATTGATCCGGTCTCTTATTACAAGAAGAAAATAGAGGTGCCAATATGGTATTGGAGAAAATAAGCAAACCAAATGATATACAGAAGATTCCCCTAGAGGAGTTTCCACTGCTTGCTGAGGAGATCCGCCAGTTTCTTGTGGAGTCACTGAGTAAGACAGGCGGTCATCTGGCTTCCAATTTGGGTGTTGTAGAACTGACCATGGCCCTGCATAATGTATTTCATCTGCCGGAGGACAAACTGATCTGGGACGTGGGACACCAGAGTTATACCCACAAGATCCTCACGGGGCGCAAGGATGGATTTGCCGACCTACGGAAATTAGGCGGCATGAGCGGATTTCCAAAACGTTCGGAGAGCGACTGTGATGTCTTTGACACAGGACACAGTACCACTTCCATCTCGGCGGGCATAGGTTATGTGAAGGCAAGGGACCTGCTCTGTCAGGATTATCATGTAGTATCTATTATCGGGGACGGATCCCTGACCGGCGGCATGGCATATGAGGCTATGAACAATGCGGCGGAGCTGAAGACTAATTTTATTATCGTATTAAATGACAACAAAATGTCCATATCGGAGAACGTGGGCGGCATCTCCCAGTATCTGGGCAATGTACGCACGGCAGAGGCCTATACAGGGCTTAAAATGGGTGTGACCAATGGGCTAAATAAGATTCCTGTGATCGGCAAGAAAACAGTGGCTGCCCTGCGAAGGACCAAACGCAGCATCAAGCAGCTGATGATCCCGGGTATGCTCTTTGAAGATATTGGTCTGACTTATCTGGGGCCGGTAGACGGACATAACCTTCGCCAAATGATGCGTGTCTTTAATGAGGCTAAGCGTGTGGAGGGACCGGTCCTGGTACATGTGGTGACGGAAAAGGGCAGAGGATACGTGCCGGCGGTGCGCCATCCTGCACGGTTCCATGGGACGGCACCCTTCGAGATCGAGACAGGGCTTCCGGCTCAGCACACGGGCAAAGCCAATTATACAGACATTTTTTCCACGGTCATGCGAAAGTTCGGAGACCGCTATGACCGGGTCGTGGCAGTCAGCGCAGCTATGCCGGACGGTACCGGACTGAAGCGTTTCCGCAATATGTTTCCGGAACGTTTCTATGATGTGGGTATGGCGGAGGAGCACGCGGTGACTTTTGCGGCGGGACTGGCTCTTGGTGGACTGGTTCCTGTAGTGGCTATCTATTCCTCGTTTTTACAGAGATCCTTTGACCAGATCATGCATGATGTGTGCATGCAGAATCTGCACGTGATCTTCGCTGTCGATCGGGCTGGTCTGGTGGGAAGTGACGGAGAGACCCATCAGGGGGCTTTTGATCTGTCCTACTTGTCGGTGATGCCTAATATGACCATACTGGCACCCAAAAACAAATGGGAACTGTCAGATATGATGAAATACGCGGTAAAGCATCTGGGCCCCATCGCCATCCGTTATCCCCGGGGGGAAGCCTATGATGGGCTGGAAGAGTTCCGTGCGCCTGTAGAGTATAGAAAAAGTGAAATGCTTTACGAGGGCAGTCAGGTCGCTTTGCTGGCTGTGGGAGCCATGGTAAAAGAGGGAGAGAAGGTCTGTGAACGTCTGAAAGAATTTGGTATCCAGGCTACCCTGGTCAATGTGCGTTTTGTGAAACCTTTAGACGGCGAACTCATACAGCGTTTGGCATCCACGCACACGCTGCTGGTGACCATGGAGGATAATGTGAGAACCGGTGGATATGGCAATCAGGTGATTTCCTATCTCAACGAGATGAGACTGAATTGCCGGGTACTGCAGATCGCTATACCGGATGTTTTTGTGGAGCATGGCAACGTGGAGCGTCTGCATGAGCAGTTGCATATGGATGCGGAGAGCATTGTACAGAAGATAAATGAGGAGTTAGCATGAAACAACGATTAGATGTGCTTATAGTAGAAAGACAGCTGGCACCCTCAAGGGAAAAGGCGAAAGCAATTATTATGTCAGGCAATGTATTCGTGGAAGGCCAGAGGGAAGATAAGGCCGGCTCCATGTTTCCGGATACGGCCAATATTGAAGTACGGGGAAAGACACTGCCCTATGTAAGCCGTGGCGGTCTCAAACTGGAGAAGGCCATGCAGCATTTCGACCTGACGCTGGAAGGGAAGGTATGCATGGATGTGGGATCTTCCACAGGAGGATTCACAGACTGTATGCTGCAAAACGGTGCGGTAAAGGTATATGCAGTGGATGTGGGACACGGACAGCTGGACTGGAAACTACGTCAGGATGACCGGGTGGTGTGCATGGAGCGCACGAATATCCGGTACGTGACAGAGGAAGATATCGCGGACAAGATCGATTTTTCATCCATCGATGTTTCTTTTATCTCCCTGACCAAGGTGCTGCTTCCAGTGCGGCAGCTGCTCACAGAGAAGGGGCAGATCGTCTGTCTGATCAAGCCGCAGTTTGAGGCAGGCAGGGAAAAGGTTGGCAAAAAAGGCGTGGTGCGGGATCCGGCAGTACACAGGGAAGTCATCGAGAAGGTCATTGCCTATGCCAAGAGCATTCACTTTGATATGCTGCATCTGGAATTTTCGCCCATCAAGGGGCCGGAGGGCAATATCGAGTACCTGCTGCATTTACAGAAGATAACAGAGGACAGACTGGGTGAATCGGTGCTGGTAGATGTGGATGCTGTGGTTGCACAGGCCCATGCGGATCTGGATAAATAGAGGATTGCTATGGATAAATTTTATATTATAACCAATACGGATAAGGACAAAGGCGGCGTGCTGACAAAGCAGATTGCGGCTTATATCCGGAGAAATGGTAAGACCTGTATCATACAGGGCGAGGGGGAGATCACCAACGAGGTGGACTGTGTCCTGGTGCTGGGGGGTGATGGGACGCTTTTGCGTGCCGCCAGAGATGTGGTGCATCTGGAAGTACCGCTTCTGGGGATCAATCTGGGAACACTTGGCTATATGGCGGAGATTGACCAGAATTCCATCTATCCGGCCATGGACAAGCTTATGGTGGATCAGTACAGCATCGAGCGCCGTATGATGCTTATGGGAACGGTATACCATGGGGGTGAGGAGATTTATTCCGATATTGCCCTGAATGATATCGTGATCAGCAGGGAAGGCCCTCTGCGTGTGGTGCGGTTCAAGAATTTTGTAAATGAGGAATTTCTCAATCAATATCAGGCGGACGGCATTATCATTTCCACAGCCACCGGTTCGACTGGCTACAGCCTGTCGGCGGGCGGGCCCATTGTATCGCCGGAGGCGTCGCTTATGCTTATGACACCGTTGGCACCTCATACCATCAATACCAGAAGTATTATTTTTCCGGATACGGATCGTATTACCGTAGAAATCGGCAAGGGGCGCACGGAAAATCCGGATGTCGCCAGAGTGACTTTTGACGGTGCGGACACCGTACCTATGGAGACTGGTGACCGGATCGCCATCGAGAAGGCCAAGCAGGATACCAGAATTGTAAAGATCAACAATATCAGTTTTCTGGAAGTTTTGAGGAATAAGATGAGCAACAATTAGGAGGGGAACCTTTGAAGAATGAAAGACATGCGGAGATCATCCGTTTGATTGGCAAATACCAGATTGAGACACAGGAAGAACTGGCAGACAAACTAAATGAAGAAGGCTTTCAGGTGACGCAGGCCACCGTATCCAGAGACATACGCCAGCTGCAGCTGACGAAGGTATCAGACGGGAGCGGAAGATCCAGGTATAGCGTGCATCAGCAGGAGGGGAAAAGCCTCAGCGAGAAATATGTGCGTGTACTGCGGGATGCTTTTGCATCCATGGATGTGGCAGGTCATCTGCTGGTCATGAAGACGGTATCCGGCATGGCTATGGCAGCAGGTGCGGCCATGGATGCTCTGGAGTGGCCGGAAGTACTGGGCTGTATCGCCGGGGATGACACCATAGTCTGCGTTATAAAGACTGAGGCGGACGCAAAAAAGGTGATGATGAAACTGGAAAAGATTGTAGAATAGGACGATAACGATGCTGCGTAATTTACATATTAAAAATTTGGCACTCATCCGGGAGATGGATGTTGATTTCGCAAAAGGACTGAATATTCTTACCGGTGAGACCGGTGCGGGTAAATCGATCATCATCGATTCGATCACACTGGCACTGGGCGGTAAGATGTCCAGAGAAATGATAAGAGAGCAGGCCCCCTTCGCACTGGTGGAACTGCTTTTTGAGGTGGAGAATCCAAAGATCGAAAAACAGCTGGAAGCACAGGACATTTTTCTGGAGGACGGCGTACTGCTCATATCCAGAAAAATCATGGATGGGCGCAGCGTCAGCAAGATAAACGGCGAGACCTGTACCGTTGCCCAGGTGCGCAGTGTGGCTTCCCTGCTGCTGGATATTCACGGACAACATGAACATCAGACGCTGCTGCAGGAGGATGCCCAGTTAAATATCCTGGACGAATATGGTAAAGAAAAGATTGCACCGGCCAAGCGTGAGACAGCGGCTGCCTACGAGGCATATGCGGCGGTACGGCGGGAACTGGCGGCTACGGAGATGGACGAGAGCCAGCGGCTGCGGCAGGTAGAACTGCTGGAGTACGAGATTCAGGAGATCGAAGATGCGGCTCTGCAGCCAGGGGAAGATGAAGATCTGGAAAGACAGTACCGCAAGCTGACCAACAGTAAGAAGATTGCGGAGAGCCTGCAGCAGGTGCATGGGCAGACCGGATACGAGAATGGACAGGGAGCCGGAGATCAGATCGGCATGGCGCTCCATGCGTTAAACGGTGTGCTGGAATATGATGAGGAACTTTCACCCCTTGCGTCGGTGCTGACTGATGTGGACAGTATGCTCAATGATTTCAATCGTGAGTTGTCTGCTTATCTGTCGGAACTGACTTTTTCGGCGGAGGAGTTTGCGGAGGTGGAAAACCGTTTGGATACCTTGAACCATCTGAAGTCAAAGTATGGGAAATCTCTGGATGCCGTATTGGAATACAAAGCACAGAGGCAGGAAGAACTGCAGGCTTTGTATGACTATGAGACCTCCAGAGAAAAAATGAACCAAAAATGTAAATATTTGGAAGAAGAATTAAAGGTTTCGGCGCATAAACTGACTGTTTTGCGGAAATCCTATGGAACAAGATTTGAGACAAAGGTAAAAGAACAGTTGGAAGATCTGAATTTCCTGCATGTGGATTTCGCACTGGATTTTTCGGAAAAAGAAGCGTATACAGAAAATGGCATCGACCATCTCTGCTTTATGATATCCACCAATCCGGGCGAGGCGAGAAGACCCTTGAATAAGGTGGTATCCGGCGGTGAATTATCCCGTATCATGCTGGCTATCAAGACATTGCTGGCGGAGTTAGATGAGACAGAGACTTTGATTTTTGATGAGATCGATACGGGCATCAGCGGCAGGACAGCCCAGAAGGTATCCGAAAAGATGGCACTTACCGGGCATCATCATCAGGTGTTGTGCATCACCCATCTGCCTCAGATCGCAGCCATGGCAGATGTGCATTATGCTATTGAAAAAAAAGTGGTAAATGGGGAAACCATTACCAGCATCGAGCCCTTGAATGAGGACGAGATCACGAAGGAGCTTGCCCGCATGCTGGGCGGCACACAGATCACTCAGCGGACACTGGAGTCGGCGCGTGAAATGAAAGAAATGGCAGCAGAACAAAAAAATACAAGAGTGAAATAAAATATTTCCTCACATACTAAGAGAGATCATTGCGATCTCTCTTTTTGACTAACGTGGAAAGGATGTGAGGGGATGAAAAAGAAATGGCTTTTGCGGGCGGGTATCCCGCTCTTTGCTTTGGGGTTGGGGTTCTTTGGAATCTATGAAATAAAGGCGTCTATTCCAGATACGATCTATACTCCGTCGGATGAGTCGGTGGATCTGAAGCGGATAGCCGATTATCCCATGGTTGATCTGGTGGAGTCGGTATCGGCGTCGCAAAATGGAACCAGGACCATCGACTGTTATCTGGCGAATACATTTTTGCTGAAACAGATTGAGATAAAGACCACAGACCCGCTCTGGGTGGAGGCCAGCGGCATGCCGGTGGGCATCTATATGGAAACAAAGGGCGTTCTGGTCATCGATACACAGGAACTGGAAGATGCCAGCGGCAACCGGAGCTGTCCGGTGGGGCAACTCATTCAGTCAGGGGATTATCTTCAGAAAATAAATGGGGAAGAACTAGATAAGAAAAGCCAGCTGATTTCCTGTCTGGAAACCTATACAGGGGGTGATCTTGTATTTACCATACTGAGGGATGGGGAGGTGCTGGACATCGCCGTAGAGCCCATGCTGACGGCGGATGGCACCTACAAGCTGGGACTCTGGATAAGGGATAATTCCCAGGGCATTGGTACGCTCACGTACACCACAGAGGATGGAACATTCGCGGCACTGGGCCACGGAATCAGTGATGTGGATACGGGGAATCTACTGGATCTGAAAAATGGAAAACTGTATAAAGCCCAGATTATGGATGTGAAAAAAGGCAGTGCGGGTAATCCGGGCGAATTATCAGGAATCATCTACTACGATTCGACAAATGAGCTGGGAAGCATAAAAAATAACGAAATTTGTGGAATTTTCGGGGATTTGCGCGATTCCTATCGACAAAAGCAGGGGGCAGAGCGAAAGATTGAGGTCGCATTTAAGCAGGAAATGCAGGAGGGAGATGCCAGTATCCTCTGCAATGTGGGGGATACGGTTCGGGAATATGGGGTAACCATAGAAAAAATATATTGGAATGCCAGAGATACCAATAAATGCTTCATTCTTCGTGTCACAGATCCGGCTCTGCTGGAGAAAACCGGCGGTATTGTACAGGGAATGTCGGGTTCTCCGGTGCTGCAAAATGGAAAACTGGTGGGAGCTGTGACCCATGTCTTCGTCCAGGACGCTACCAGCGGCTACGGAGTCTTTATTGAAAATATGATGAAAAAATAGTCGAAACTTGTCAATAATCATTTAACAAAGTCGAAATGTGACGAACGAAAGTGCTGGATTTACGCGCTTTTCGGCTTGAATCTCCATGGGTTTCTTACTATAATACATTGTGTTCAGGAAAACAAATACAATGATGACGAGGAGTGTAATCTTATGGAGAAGTTGAATGTGGCGATTGCGGATGACAACGAGCGAATGATAGATTTATTGGGCTCAATAATTACGAAAGACAAAGATCTGGAACTGGTAGGCCGGGCAAATAATGGTGCAGATATTTATAATATTATCAAAGAAAAGGAACCGGATGTGGTTTTGCTGGATATTATCATGCCGAAAGTTGACGGCTTATCGGTGATGGAGAAAATCAATCAGGACCAGACAGTCAAGAAACAGCCGTCATTTATCGTGGTATCTGCGGTAGGACAGGAGCAGATCACGGAGGATGCATTTATGCTGGGTGCATCTTATTATATACTAAAGCCCTTTGATAATGACATGGTGCTGAGCCGGATCAAACATATAAGAGGAAAACAGGATCATCGGCTGGGAACTGCGCGGAAGGTTATACCATATGAGAATCAAAAGGAATATACGGAACGGAATCTGGAAAGTGATGTGACGGATATGATACATGAGATCGGTGTCCCTGCACATATAAAAGGGTACCAGTATCTGCGTGATGCAATCATACTTTCTATCAATGATATGGAAATGCTTAATTCCATCACAAAAATCCTGTATCCCACCATTGCCAAGATGCATCAGACTACGCCCAGCCGTGTGGAACGGGCTATCCGGCATGCCATCGAAGTGGCCTGGAGCAGAGGTTCTATGACCACTATCGATGAATTGTTTGGCTACACAGTGAGTAACGGAAAAGGAAAACCTACAAATTCTGAGTTTATTGCGTTGATTGCAGACAAAATACGCTTAGAATATAAAAAAAGTCAGTCAGAACGCTAGATTGCTCTTTTCGGCAAGGGTAAAATGAGCTATAATAAAGAAAAGAGAAATCTGGGAGGAAAGCAAATGAAAAACATATTGTTTGTTGCATCAGAGAGTGTTCCATTTATTAAAACGGGAGGATTGGCGGATGTTGTGGGGTCACTGCCAAAATGTTTTGATAAGAAACATTTTGATGTGCGCGTTATCATACCGTATTATTCCTGTATGAAAGAAGCATTGAAAGAACAGATTACATATCGCGATTCTTTCTATATGGATTTTGACTGGAGACGTCAGTATGTGGGTATTATGGAGACAGTCTATGAAGGCATTCATTTTTACTTTATTGACAATCAGGAGCATTTTGCCTGTGAGAAACCATACGCCGGGATGCCATACGATCTGCCTAAATTTGCATTCTTTTCCAAGGCAGCTCTGTCAATCCTTCCGGTCATTGATTTCCGGCCGGATGTGATCCACTGCCATGACTGGCAGACAGGGCTGGTGCCGGTTTATTTAAGCGATACCTTCCAGGAAGGTGAGTTTTACCGCGGCATCAAGACTGTTATGACCATACATAATCTGAAGTTCCAGGGTGTTTGGAATCTGGAGGAGACACGCAGTATCGTGGGTCTGCCGCCATATTACTTTGCACCGGACAAACTGGAGTATAAAAAAGACGCAAATCTGTTGAAGGGCGGACTGGTTTATGCCAACGCCATCACCACCGTAAGCAGGACTTACGCAGAAGAGATTAAGATGCCGTTTTACGGGGAGGGCCTGGACGGACTCATGTGTGCCCGCAGCAACGATCTGCGCGGTATCGTAAACGGTATCGACTACGATGATTATAATCCGGAGACGGATGCTTCTATCGTAAAGACATATAATGCACAGAATTTCCGCAAGGAAAAAGTGAAAAACAAGATTGCATTGCAGAAAGAACTTGGGCTGAATGAAGATCCCAAGGCAATGATGATCGGTATTGTATCCAGATTGACGGATCAGAAAGGCTTTGACCTGATCGCTTATATGATGGATGAACTCTGTCAGGACAATGTTCAGATTGTTGCTCTGGGTACGGGAGACGAAAAATACGAGAATATGTTCCGCCATTACGCATGGAAATACGAGGGCAAGGTGGCTGCGCTGATCTATTACTCAGAGGCTATGTCCCACAAGGTATATGCTTCCAGTGATGCGTTCCTTATGCCGTCGTTGTTTGAGCCATGCGGACTCAGCCAGCTTATGAGCCTTCGCTATGGCACTGTGCCTATCGTACGTGAGACCGGAGGCCTGAAGGATACGGTTCAGCCTTACAATGAGTTCGAAAATACCGGTACCGGATTTAGCTTTACCAATTATAATGCTCATGAGATGCTGGCGACCGTACGCTACGCAGAACATATTTATTATGATAAAAAGAGAGAATGGAATAAGATCATCGACCGTGGTATGGCTATGGATTATTCATGGCAGAGTTCCGCGTTGCAGTATCAGGAACTGTATGACTGGCTGGTCGGATAAAATTCGAATAGTTTAAGAAAGCGAGAGAAGGATTCCTTGTGGGGATCCTTTTTTCTATTGACGGAGTGTGCCATCTGTGTTACATTGATGATACAGATATTCTGTGTCCGGCATTTCGCCAGTTTTCCCAGGTTGGTTTTGAAATAGTGGTTGACAAGAAATAAAAAGTGTACTATATTTGTAACTAGAGAGGCGAACATCCGTTCGCATGATAAAAGGAGAAGGCATAACATGAAAAGTGATGATAAACTGAAAGCATTAGACGCGGCACTGGGCCAGATCGAGAAACAGTATGGCAAAGGTGCTGTTATGAAACTGGGTGATTCCGGCATAAATATGAACGTAGAGACGATTCCTACAGGTTCCCTGAGTCTGGATCTTGCTCTGGGATTGGGCGGTATTCCAAAGGGCCGTATTATAGAAGTGTATGGACCGGAATCCAGCGGTAAGACCACCGTTGCCCTACATATGGTGGCTGAGGTACAAAAGAGAGGCGGTATCGCCGGATTTATCGATGCAGAGCATGCGCTGGATCCTGCTTATGCTGCCAATATCGGTGTGGATATCGATAATTTATATATTTCCCAGCCGGACAGCGGTGAGCAGGCACTGGAGATTACAGAGACTATGGTACGTTCCGGGGCAGTGGATATCGTTGTCGTGGACTCTGTTGCGGCACTGGTACCTAAGGCCGAGATCGATGGGGATATGGGAGACAGCCATATGGGCCTGCAGGCGCGCCTCATGTCCCAGGCACTGCGAAAACTGACCTCTATCGTCAGCAAGTCAGACTGTATCGTTATCTTCATCAATCAGCTCCGTGAGAAGATTGGTGTCATGTTCGGCAATCCTGAGACCACTACCGGTGGACGTGCACTGAAATTCTACGCATCGATCCGTATGGACGTGCGCCGTATCGAGACGCTCAAGCAGGGCGGTGAGATGGTTGGTAACCGTACCCGTATCAAGGTCGTGAAGAATAAGATTGCTCCGCCTTTCAAGCAGGCTGAGTTTGATATTATGTTCGGTAAAGGCATCTCCAAGGTAGGAGATATCCTGGATCTGGCTACAGACATTGATGTGATTCAAAAGAGCGGGGCATGGTTTGCCTATAACGGAGAAAAAATCGGACAGGGCCGTGAGAATGCCAAGATTTATTTGCAGGAGCATCAGGAGATCATGGACGAAGTTGATCATAAGGTGAGAGAACATTATGGTCTGCAGGTGGAACCGGGCACAGAGACGAAAGCGGCGGCAAAGGACAAAGATAAGACGGAGTCCGAGTCGTAGACTTAGGCAGGAAAATAATAAACAGATAAGGAAATGAAATAATTCCGTGGAAGAACAAAAAAGAGCAAAATTACGGGCCATGCATATTCTGACCAGGATGGACCGAACAGAACAGGAATTAGAAAACAGCCTTTGCAAGACCGGATATTCGGCAGAGGCTGTTTCTGGTGCCATGGACTATGTGCGTTCCTACGGTTATCTGGATGACCGGAAATACACGCGCAAATACCTGGAATGCTACAGAGACCGCAAGAGTCTGCAGCGTATGAAGTTTGATCTGGCCAAGAAGGGCGTGTCCAAAGATATTATCAGTGAAATTCTTGAAGAAATAGAACCAGCGGATGAAAAAGCGCTGATCCGATCCCTGTTAAAAAAGAAATGGCCAGGGGAAGAAAAGCCCAATGAGAAGGAATTAAACCGTTTGTTTGGCTTTTTAGCAAGAAAAGGATTTAAAAGTAGTGATATTTGGTCAGTACTGAGAGAAGAAAACTTGACATAATAGACAAAATATTATAAAATTGAAGTGTTGTATTTGTACAATGAAAACTAAATAAGGAGGTGCTCCTGTGACAAGCTCAATTATTATTGGAGTTGTTGCTGTAGTCGCACTGCTTATTGCAATTCCAGTCACATGGAATCTGGCAGTATCGAACAAGGCGAAAAAAGACGCTGAAAAAATCGGTACAGCCGAAGAAAAGGCAAGAAGCATTATAGATGACGCCATTAAAACGGCTGAAACTAAAAAACGTGAATCTCTTCTGGAAGTGAAAGAAGAATCTCTGAAACAAAAAAATGAAGTTGACAAGGAGATCAAAGAAAGAAGAGCTGAGGTTCAAAAGCAGGAAAAACGTGTATTATCAAAAGAAGATGCTTTGGATAAGAAAACGGAAGCGATTGAAAGACGTGAAGCGGATTACACAGCAAAAGAAGCAGAGTTAAGAAAACGAGAAAAGAAAGTTGATGAATTAGAGGAACAAGGAGTGCACGAACTGGAGAGAATCTCTGGTATGACCTCCGAACAGGCAAAAGATTATTTATTAAAAACTGTTGAAGATGATGTAAAAGTCGATGTTGCCAAACTCTACAAAGAACTGGTAGGACAGGCAAAGGAAGACGCAGGAAAGAAAGCGAAGGAATATGTTGTTACAGCCATACAGAAATGTGCGGTTGATCACGTATCCGAAAGTACCATATCCGTGGTTCAGCTGCCAAGCGACGAAATGAAAGGCAGGATCATCGGACGTGAAGGACGTAATATCCGTACTTTAGAAACAATGACAGGGGTAGATCTGATTATTGATGATACGCCGGAAGCGGTGGTATTGTCAGGATTTGATCCAATTCGACGTGAAGTAGCACGTATTGCATTGGAAAAATTAATTGTTGATGGACGTATTCACCCGGCTCGTATTGAGGAGATGGTGGAGAAAGCGCAGAAAGAAGTGGAAGCAAAGATGCGTGAAGAAGGTGAGACTGCTACCCTTGAGGTGGGAGTACACGGTATTCACCCAGAACTGGTCCGCTTATTAGGAAGAATGCGTTTCCGTTCCAGTTATGGTCAGAACGCATTAAAGCATTCTATTGAAGTTGCAGAATTATCCGGACTGTTAGCAGGCGAAGTCGGAACCGATATTCGTATGGCGAAACGGGCAGGTCTTTTACATGATATTGGTAAATCCATTGATCATGAGGTAGAGGGCTCACATATCCAGATTGGAGCAGATTTATGTAGAAAGTATAAGGAATCACAGGTTGTGATTAATGCGGTAGAGTCCCATCATGGCGATGTGGAACCTGAGACATTGATTGCATGTATTGTACAGGCTGCAGATGCTATTTC
>JAQUWF010000039.1 GCA_028692975.1 Lachnospiraceae bacterium | reverse complement strand
CAAGGAGAACAAAAAAAAACGTGCAGTAAAATACGGCACGTTAAGATAACCCTTATATGTAGGATGAGAATTTAATTTGCAGTAAAAATGCAGTCGGTTGGAATTATAATTTGCTGGCTGACAGTAAGAGAAGTATTGGAAGCCGCCGAGTTACCCAAAAAGATAAGCAAGTTGCCGCGTGAAGAAGGTTTTATACCGGCGGCTGGGTAAGGGGTGCGGGTTTAGGAAGCTCCTTACCCAATATGAGGAAGAAATTCAGGGTTTGCGGTGGGAGAAGCAGGCGTGTTGGGTAAGAGAAGTATTGGAAGCCGCCGAGTTACCCAAAAAGATAAGCAAGTTGCCGCGTGAAGAAGGTTTTATACCGGCGGTTGGGTATGGGGTGCGGATTTAGGAAGCTCCTTACCCAATATGAGGAAGAAATTCAGGGTTTGCAGTGGAAGATGAAGTGCGGTTGGGTAAGGGAAGTGCTGGAAGGCGTTGGGATACCCAAAAAGATAAGCAAGTCGGTGCGAGGGGGAGGTTTTGTACTGACGGTTGGGTAATGGGTGCGGGAGAGGCGGCTGCCATACCAAGCAAAGGGTAAAATGAAAAAAAATAGAAGCACCATTGGACTATGAATTAGTGAGGGAATCGGATACAATATAGAGAACTATTTTACTATTTATTTCTAAACAGGAGGATTAAGGATGGATGCATCAATTTTACAGCAGTATGAACATTGGCTGCGGGAAGACGAGAAAGCGGAAAAGACTGTCGAGAAATATCTTCGGGATGTGAAAAAATTCCTGGCACATATAAAGGAAGAGACCATCATAAAAGAAAGGGTCATTTCCTTTAAGGAGGAGCTGCGGAAGCAGTATCAGCCGGTCAGCGCTAATTCTATCATAGCGGCGGTGAATAGTTTCCTCGGATTTTTGGGGCTTACGGAGTGCAGGGTAAAACAATATAAAATCCAGAAAAAAATGTACAGTAATAAGGAACTGACCAAAGAGGAATATATACGGCTGGTAGAGACCGCGGGAAAAAAGAAAAATCAACGTCTCTCCCTTGTGATACAGGCTATGGGAGGCTCAGGCATCCGGGTGTCGGAACTGGCCTTTATCACAGTGGAGGCAGTCCGGGATGGAGATGTAGAGGTGACACTGAAAAATAAAACAAGAACCGTTTTTTTGCCCCAAAATCTGAAAGAGCCTTTGCTAAATTATGCAAAAGCAGAAAAAATAAGCAGCGGTCCGATTTTTATTACCAAAACAGGAAAGACCTTGAATCGGTCAAATATCTGGAAAGAGATGAAATCCTTGTGTGAAGAGGCGAAGGTAGATGCAGGAAAAGTATTTCCGCATAATCTCAGACACTTGTTTGCACGGGCATTCTTTGGAATCGAGAAGGATATTGTGAAATTAGCAGATCTGCTGGGACACAGTAATATAGAAACAACAAGAATATATCTGATAGAAACAGGGACATATCACGAAAAAATCATAAATCAAATGGGGTTAATTCTCTGAAGAACTACATAATAAGAATTATGTAGTGAAAGATGAAAAAACTAAACTATTAACATATCGAAATTATCTATTCTATAACAGTTTATCACTCTTTTCTGTAAAAATCCACAATTATATGCAAACATTGCAGAGAATTGTATAAAGAGATTAGCAATAGCCGTCTAAAACGAATGGACACTACAGCTTAAAAGCCTAGGGTCTGTTTTTTATGGCCACTTTTAGATCATCAGGATCATCAAAAAATTCTAAAGACAATTTCATTGTCAGTTTTTCACAAATCCCAAGTCAAAAATAATATTTTTCAGTTATATGAACTACATAATTCTTATTATGTGGTGTCGGCAGACTATAGAGATAGACAAGGATAAAAAAGGAACCGTGGAGGTTACCGATTTTGAAACTTACAATTTTCTCCCTGTCCTGCCGGAGGGATATGCTCTGCCGGAAGGTGTAGAGCTGCCTTTTTATTACGGTCAAGGTGGGAGCGGCCAATCTATTGGCAATGGATGCAGTAACCATGCCAGAGAGAAGAAGATAAAACAGGAAAAGGGAAACGATATGCAGTTAAACATTTCGACAGATTATGCAATACGGGCGGTGCTCTATATGGTAGGCAATACAGAGAAATGCGAATATGTAACGCTGGAACAGATGGCTGCGAATATGCAGATCAGTAAGGCTTCTCTTGTGAGGGCTCTGACAAAATTCAGAAAAAAGGGATGGGTAGAATCTGCTGCAGGAGTGCGCGGGGGTTATCGTTTTGTGGGGAATCCAGAGCAGATCAGTCTTTACGATATATTAAACGTCATGGAAGGCACCATTCATATCAATCGATGTCTGGAGTCGGATCATTACTGCAGCCGGGGCGGTACAAAAAAAAATTGCCCGGTGTATCGAACTTATCAGGAAATGCAAAGGAGGATGGTAGAATACCTGTCCTCTGCTACCATAGCAAGCCTGCTGAGCCATGATGCAAAAGAGACTTAGAAAGATTGGAGCAAAATAGCATGAGAATCATAATATGTGATGACGACAGGATGTTTTCAAACAAATGTAGCGAGATGCTGGAGCACTACAGAGCGCGTACCCAGAAGGAGTTGCTGATAGAGTACTGTGTGTCGGGTGAGGAACTACTTTTTAAAATAGAAGATGCGATCACCGATATAGATCTGATCTACATGGATATAGACCTGGCTCATATGGACGGCATGAAGGCGGCCGTGTCTCTGCGAAGCGCAGGCTATACGGGGGATATCGTATTCTATACCTTTCATCGTAAGTATGCCATAGCCGGATATGATGTGGAGGCACTTCATTATATGATAAAGGACGACATTTCCCAGGAAAAGTTTGACGAGATCCTGAAACGGGCTATGGCAAGAAAAGACAAAAAGGAACAGGAGACCATCGTCCTCACATGCAGAGGGGAGACCAGGTGTGTGCCGCTGAGAGAGATAAAGTATTTCGAGATACAGGCAAGGATTGTAACCATACATTATGAGCAGCAGTCCTTTGAGTTTTATACCACCATGGGAAAACTGGAGGAGCGCATGTACGGAAAGGGATTCGTGCGGATACATAAGTCCTATCTGGTAAATCGGGATTACATTGGTAAGCTGACTACAAAAAAATGCTGTCTGAGAGACGGCACAGAGCTTCCGGCAGGAAGCAGATACGTAGAAAAAATCAATCGAAAAGATCACTCATGACCAATTTGGGTTTACTTGTAACATTGATAATAATAACCGTTTGTTTTTTGTTAGGGTAAAGAAGCAAAAAAGCGTTTTGAAGAGCGAAGGAAATGGGGTGAGGAGATGTGAAAAAAAGAATAGGAGGAGTCATGATACTGATACTCCTTCTTTTGCTATCAGGGAATGTATGGGCGGCCACATCTTCTGGGAATACACACCATATGGACACGAAAGACTACTGTCTGATGGCAAAAGACGTGACGATAGGGCTAACAGAGATACAGGGGAGCGAGACCTCAGAGGAGATACATGCACATATTTTGGAGGCTGCAAATATCATGATCCGGATATGGGATCCTGAGACAAATGAACTACATGATCCGCTGGGGCCGGAGGCCTATACAGTAGATTTTTCCGGGTTCATCCTGGAGGCAAGCCAAACAGGATATCCTGTGACAATCACAGCGGAGCCGATCACGGAAGAACTGGAATCAGCCGTAACCTTTCTGGTGACGGTAGTGGATGACCTGCCCAAGCAGCGAAACGTAAGAGTCCGATTCTCCGGGACGAAGATCCCAAACCTGGTGCTGGATATCACAACAGGGGATTATAACCTGCATATGAACGAACTGGCTATCCCCGAAAAGGAGGACTACACCTTCCTGGGGTGGTATCTGGACGAGGCGGGGACACAGCCCTATCTGCTGGCAGACAGCGAGGAATACGCCAGCCAGAAGGTAGGAGCAGATATCATTCTATATCCAGCGTGGAAGAAGACAGAGACATCTGTCATTCCACCACCCATTGTGACAGAGCCGATAACGCCAACACCCACAGAGCCAACACCCACAGAGCCAACACCCGCAGAGCCGACACTTACAGAACCCACACCGACGAACCCAACGATCACGGAGCCGACAAAGGCAGAAACAGAGCCGCAAACAACGACACCGGAGACAACCATTTTGGAACGTCCGAAACAGGACAGTAAGGGGACAGGAGCAGTTGCAGCCGTGCCGCCCGGCACAGAGACACCAACACCCACACCGTCTCCAGAGGTAACAGAGCCGGAGACAACAGAAGCCCCAGAGCCTGATACAGACACTGTCAAAACGGTGCCACAGCAGGAAAGTGGTATGACAGGAATCGCCTATGGGGCAGCGGGAACGTGTATTGCAGCGCTCCTTGTACTGGGGGCAGGGATACTGAGTGATCTGCGCGTACTTAAGTGGTACGCATCCAAAGGACTGGGGGGATGAAAACGGATGGATTTTATCTGGTACATAGTTATGATCCTGGCAATGCTGCTGGTGCTTTGTATGGCACTGAAGCTGGTGCTTGCCAATAGATTAAAAAGTATTGATGGATTCAACGGCATCATGAAAGGCATTCAGGGAGACTCGGGCATTATTGTTGGGCGACTGGGTGAGGACGAAGAATAGATAGAAAGACAAAACAAAGGAGGAAGAAAAATGAACACCATAAGAAAAAGTAGTGTTTGGAAAAGAATGACAGCGTACCTCATGGTCGCGCTCATGTGTGTATCCATGGTACCTGCAAATGTATTTGCTATTAATAAAGAGACAGATACGATCACCGGTATCACAGCGCCGGACCCAGCGGAATACACCGTAGCCTATGGGACAGCCAAGGAAGATATTGGTCTGCCGAAGACCTTAGAGGTGGAGGTAACCACCCCGGCAAAAGACGACGGCGAAGCCACTGTTACGACGGAAAATCCGGAAGTGACCTGGGAAGGTGACTACGACGGTAACACGGCTGGAGATTACACGCTGATCGCAGCTTTTACAGACAGTGCATATACATACGAAACTATGCCAAGTGTAAAGGTAACCGTAAACGCAGCGCCGACGGTGGAACCAGCAGAGGAACCAACAGAAGCACCTGCGGTGGAACCGGCAGAGGAACCAACAGAAGCACCTGCGGTGGAACCGGCAGAAGAGGGGACGAATGCCCTGGCAGCAGGAACCGACTATGTTAATGGTGAGAACGGCGCGAAGATAAATATTACAAATCTTCGAGTTAAGCCTAACACAGATGTTTGGGCTTCACAGCCGATTACTATTGACTTTGACTACCGTATTGGCTTTACCAATGCAAATTGGTTTAAAAATGGCGATACATTTACGATTCCAACCAATGCCGCAGAGCTGCTCAATGTGAAAGGCGGCTGGAGCTATGATATTTATTCTGCAGCAGAACCCGATAAGGTAATAGCGAAATTATCTGCATATACCGATAAATTTGTAATTACATTTAACGAGAATGCAGAAGCAGTAAAATCAACTAACCTTACAGGCAGTTATTCTAATTTGCACGAACAGCCGACAGCGAAAAATTTGGGCGTTGCTGTTGATACTGTAAAAACTTTAACTATAGGTGACGCTTCAACGGATATTACCTTTGCAGGCGGCAGAAAACTGAATGTTGGGTACACAGGGGCAGGTACTGCCAAATTGACAGACGGTAACTCCAACGTGATAATGACAAACGGACAGTCTGTCGAAGCACTGGGAACACCTTACAATAGTGGCATCTCACTAATAAGCGTAGTGCTTCACAAGGCAGACGGCACAAGTGAAATTCTAACTGCAACAGACGGTAAAGTAAATATAAACTACGACGATTTAACTGACGGAACGAACACAGTTACGTTTAACTTTTCCGCTGAAGATTCTATGAACGAGTGGCGCTGGGACGGTAAAGGACTTTGGGGTTCAGAAAAACCAGACGGCAGCGGACTTGCTACCTCTTTCCGCTTTAGTATAGAGTTTAACTATCAGGCACTTTTAGGATTATACATGAGTGAGGGTGAAAACCTAATTCATTTTGGGGAAGACAGGGCATCTAACAACGCTTTCTTTGAAGATACACTGCCGGGCGGCGGAACTTTTTCCGGAAATAAAAACGGCACAAGCAAACCTCATGTTTATGCGCTATTGGCAAAATATACAGAACCGAAAAAGAATTCAGAAGGCAATCTTGTAAGGTTCCCGGGTCAAATGGGAGAGTATGGACACCTTGCACAAACAGACCTTATTGCCGCAGGCGTTTTAGCCGAAATTACTCAGTCAGGCGGTGAAAGCTTAGACTCTTTCCGTACCCGTGTACAGGGACAGACTTTGTCATGGGGTATTTATAAAGATGCTTCCACAGGTCTTAACACCTTTATGCTTAACCTGGGCTCTCCCGGAAATGCAGCCGGGCCTGCCGTAAAAGCACAGGACCTTTGGCCGGATCAACTGGCAGGTGACGAAATACTCAATAAAATAAACGGAGCAAACAACTGCGTAGGCGGTAATGTTCAGGCTTTTAGACTTGATTATTACGGCACATATAATAACAACCTGTACACTATGGAGAATTTAGCCAACACCATAAACATTACAAACAATGGAAATACTTCAGCGTTTACCTCGCATACATATACAGTACCGGGTGATAAACAGATTAACGTACCGGGAACAGGCTGGCTGCAAATTCATAAATATGATTCCTCCACCAATGCACCAATCAGCGGTGCTGAATTTAAAGTGCAGCAAAAGCAAGGCGACCAATGGGTAGATTATTTTGATGCAGCCGGTACGGTGGTAACCGGCACTACCGATGATTTGGGTATTGTCGACCTTGGCATTATGGTTACAGGAGAATACCGTGCAATCGAGGTTTCTGCTCCCAAGCCATATGCTGCAGAATCAGTTGTATTCCAAAGAATCGGCGGAGGTGAAATTTCATCTGACGGATACTTTGCTGTGGTAGACGGCGCTACAGAGGGACATCTGGCAAAAGCAACCAACAGAAAAGCTTACGAAGTAACCTTTACAAACCCTGTTAAAGGCGGAACCGCTGTTGGCGACGCTGACAAACTTACCCAAAAGGTTTATGAGGGTGAGTATGCCGCTGCAGGCGTAACGGCTGCACCTGAAGATAACGAGTATGCATTTGTCGGCTGGTCTTACGAAACCACATTGCCGGACGGTACAGTAAATACGGATGTTGTAACTGATTACACCACCCTTGCAATTTTAGGCGATACAGTATTTACACCCCAATTTGCACATACACCTTTCGTTAATATCCAAACACCGGGCAACGGTGTCGTAAAGGTAGCAGAAGGAACGACAGCTCCTGCAGTGGGTACAGAAACTGATGATACCTACAAATGGGCACCGGATTATAACGGCAAATTCAATGCAGCCACTTCATTTAAGGCAGCGGAAAATTATAAAATTGCAGGCGTTACGGTAACACTTCCAAATCAGGGCAACACACCTATTGATGTTGACCTGACAAACGGAACAAAAACTCTTACAGGCTTTACAGGAACAGCCACCTTTGCTATTGCGGCAGACGGAAAAAGCGGTTCTTTCAAGTTTGAGGAAGTAAACACCAACGTTATTGTTACAGTTACCTACGAAATAATTAAATATCAAGTAACCTTTGATACTGACGGCGGTGAGCCTGCAACAATTCCCGCACAAACCATTGGTTCAGGCGAACTGGCAACAAAGCCGGCTGACCCAACAAAGGAAAACTTCGTATTCGGCGGTTGGTTCTATACTGATGCAGACGGAAATGAAGCAGAGTGGGATTTCAACAATCTGATTATCGGCAACTTAGCCCTTAAAGCAAAATGGAGTGGTGCTACTCCGGCTCTGATTAATATATATGGATTGAAAACCCTTATAGGCGGAGGAAAAGTCACATCACACATTAAAGAAGGACAATTTAGCTTTACTGTTACAAGAACCGATACAAACGGCAACGACGTTACAGGTTTGCCAACAGGCAGTGTAAAGGTTAGCTCAAGCGCTTCACTTACCTTCGGTATATGGGGCTTTAATAAGGCCGGTACTTATGAGTTTACCATTTCGGAAAATACTCCTCCAGCCGGATACACAAAGGCAGCAGATATCACAGTTACAATAGTTGTAACACTAAACCAAACTACGAAGGCCTTGAATGCAGTAGCAACATACTCAAGCGGTCACGACATCATCTTTGAAAACATATACACTGCGCCTGACGCAGTTGATGCAGCCCTTGAGGGAACAAAGAGCTTAACCCAAAACGGTGCTGATAAAGCAATGACCGCAGGCCAGTTCACCTTCTCAGCAGCGGAAGGCCCTACAAATGATACGACAGGCTACACCGGCTTTACAGCAGGCAATGCTGACGTTGAGGCTGACGGAACCTTTAGCTTTGGCGATATCAGCTTTACAAAAGCAGGCGAATACAAATTTATTGTTACAGAGCAAAACAAGGGCGTGGCAGGCTATACCTACGATACGAAGCCTGTTACCGCAACGATGACTGTAACATTAGACGAAACAGATAATACCCTGCACGTTGAAACTACTTACGAAAAGGATGGCGCAAAGGCTACGGGTATTACCTTTGAGAACACCTACGAAGCTCCGGGTGCCGGCGAAGTAACATTTGCAGGCAACAAGCACCTTACAGGCGGTGGAAAGGCTGATGCAGATATTGCTGAGGGACAGTTCAGCTTCTCTATTGCAGAAAATGATGCCAACGATAAAACCGGCTATACAGGCTTTGCCCCAGGCAGTGTAGATGCAGCAGCAGGCGGAGCATTTGGCTTTGACAAAATCACATTTACCAAAGCAGGCACATATTCCTTCGATATTACAGAGGACGATAAGGGAGCAGCAGGCTATGAGTATGACGCTACACGCATTACCGCGACAGTAACAGTAACACTGGATGCGGATACAAATACTTTATTGACTGAGACCTCGTACACAGATGGTGATGGAAACAAGGTTGATGCAATTACCTTTAACAACACCTACACAGCCCCGGCAGAGGTTGAAATTCCTGTAACAGGAACGAAAACGCTGGAGGGAGATAAAACTACAGCAGATATTACAGAGGGACAGTTTACATTTAATGTAGTCGCAGATGAAAACAATAATAAGTCAGGCTATGCAGGAATTACAGGTACAGAAAATGTAAGTGCAGGCGGAGGAATTGATTTCGGTACCGTAAGCTTTACCAAGGCCGGAACGTATAAGTTCACAATAACAGAGAACGACCTTGCACAGAAAGGCTATACCTATGATGACGCCAGCTATGATTTGACTGTAGAGGTTACCCTCAACACAGCAACAAACAAGCTGGAAACAAAAACAGCAATCACCAAAGACGGTGAGGCAGCCGATGCGATCCTCTTTGCCAACAAGTACGTGTCTAAATCAGCCACGGTAAATCCTGTGGTAGAGAAGAAGATCACCGGAGATACACCGGCAAAAGCGGAAACCTTCAGTTTTGTCCTGACTCCGGAAAATGCGGATACACCGATGCCGGAAGGCAGCAAAGATGGCAGGAAGACCATGCAGATAACCGGCGCGGCATCCGAAAGCTTTGGAGCGATTACATTTGCCAAAGCAGGTACATATAAGTACGCAGTGACTGAGAACAATGAAGGAAAGGATGGTTATACTTACGATACTACGGTTTACGATATGACCATTGCAGTGACCGATAAGGGCGGCGAACTGGAAGCGGACGTGACCTATGCGGTGCGGGACGGACAGGCTGCAACAGCCCTGATCTTTACCAATGCGTATGCCTACCGGCCGACAGCCATTGAGGTACCGGCGGTTTCCAAGACCGTTACCAGTGACGTGGACGTGATCCCAGCGGAAGTGGCAAAGGCGCCATTTACCTTTACGCTGACACCAAAGGCGGATTATGGCACGAAGGTGACCCTGCCGGCGAATATGTCGACTACGGTTACTTCAGAGGGAGCGGCAACTACAACGACCCCGGAGGAACTGACTCCGGATGCGTTTGGACAGGTGACATTTACGAGACCGGGTACGTATGTATTCTATATCCGGGAGACAGCAGGGGCAACGACAGGCTATGAGTATGACAGCGAAGTCTATGTATGGACTGTGGACGTAAAGAATACGGAAGACGGCTTGAAAGCGGACACCACCCTCAAGGTAAAAGAAAGTGAAAATGCAGCAGATGAGACAGCAGTGGATGCACCGAAAGCAGCATTTACCAACAATTTTACCGCGATCCAGATGACGTATTACTTCCCGGCAGTGACAAAAGCATTTACAGCAGACAGCAATGACAGACCGCTAGATGAGACCTTTACCTTCCAGATCGAAGGTGTGGATGACAATGCAAAGGCAGATATGCCGACGAACATCACCTGCACCATAAGCGGTGACGGAACGGCAGGTGGCAGGGACGACCTGGCAAATGGATTCGGAAAGATCGATGAATTCAGCAAGGGCGAGGGAACCTACACCTATAAGATCACAGAGAAGAAGGGCACAGCAGCCGGATACACCTATGATGAATCTGTTTACACGCTGACCGTGAACGTGACCTACGATGCAGTAGAGAACATACAGTATGCAGTGGGAACCCTGGAGAAAGACGGGGAGGATGCATCTGCCATTGTATTTACCAATGGTTACACGGCAAAACCTGTCACAGTAGACCCGCCGGTAGAGAAAAAAATCACCGGTGATACACCGGCAAAAGACGAGACCTTTACCTTCCAGATGAAGGCGGCAGACAGTGCATTCCCAATGCCGGAGGGCAGTGAGAACGGCGTGAAGACAGCGACGGTCAAGGGAGCGGGCAAGGTAGAATTTGGTGAGTACACCTACACGAAGGCGGGCACCTATAACTACAGCATCAGTGAGGCAGCAGGCAGCAACAAAGAATATGCTTATGACAAGACGGTTTACACGCTGACCGATGTGGTAACAGACGTAGACAGTACGCTGACTGTGGAGAGAACCATCACAGACGGTGACGGTAAGGCAGCCGAGAGCGCGGTATTTACCAACGTATATACCAAGCCTGCAGTTGAAGAACCGACCACACCAACAAAACCGGGTACCACTACGAAACCAGGTACCACAACAACAGGCGGCAAGACCAACTTTATCAGCAAAGCGATCAACAACGTAAAGACCGGAGATCCGGCAAGCATTACATTATTAGTAATACTGCTTCTGGCAGCAGGCGGAGTGATCACACTTGTATTCAGGAAAAAGAAAAGGCCCTTTCATGAATGATGAAACAGATACAAAGTACACGAATCACGAAGGAGAATATAATATGAAGGAAACACAACAATTTAGCAAAAGAATTCTGGCGCTCTTTCTCACACTTATTATGGTGTTGGGAATCATGCCGGCCAGTGCCATTGCAGCAGTTGGTGAAGGTGAGAAAATAACCGCCATCGCTGAGACCACAGGCACCTATACTGTGGCAAATGGCACAGAAAAAGAGGCAGTTGGATTACCATCCGCGATGGAGGTAACCATAGAAACACCGGTCGCAGAAGAAGGCGGCCAGGCGGTTACACGCCAGGAACAAGCGGCTGTCACATGGAATGGCAGTTATGATGGGAACACAGCAGGAGAATATACGCTGCAAGCCGCTTTTACGGACGATTCCAATAGTTTTGAGACGATGCCCACGGTTAACGTGACGGTAGAGGAGGCTGTAAAGGAAGAGACCATGGAGGAAACACCGGAAGAAGAACCGGTACAGGAAGAATCCAATGAAGAATCCGGCATTATGACTATGACAGACTATGCACCGGGTTCCCCGGGACTGGTTACTGAGATTACCGACCTTTCGGTTACACCGAATACCGACATCTGGCCGGGAACGGAAGTGACAATCAACTATAAATGGGCAGTGGGATTCAGCGGAGTTCAGAATTCCTTCAAGAATGGAGACACTGTAAGACTGCCACACGATGCCCAGGATCTGTTTAATTTGGTGGGAGGCTGGAGTTACAATATCACTACGGCAGCCAATGTAGAGGTTGCTACCATGACTGCAGAAAAAGACGCTTTCGTAATTACCTTCAATCAGGCAGCGGAAGACATGGGACTTACCCGTCTGACCGGAAGCTTTCTGGACTATTTCGAGAAGCCTGCAGCAAAGAACCTGGATCTTGACAGTGACACTACAAAGCAGTTCACACTGGCAGGAACGAGTGCAGATGTAGGATTTAAAGGCGGAAAAAAAATCAATGTCCTTGCTTCCGGAAGCGGTTCTGCGGAACTCACTTCAGGTGGAACAACGACCATGGTGACAAACGGACAGATCGTTGAAATCACCGGTATAGCCGATGCAGGGGAGACACTGGTGAGTGTTACCCTTATTAAAACAGATGGCACTACAGAGACATTAACGCCAGGTGCGGACGGAAAAGTGACCCTATTCGCTGATCAACTGGCTAAAGGTCTCACCACTGTGGCCTATATATTTTCAGGCGGAGGTGCCTCTGGCGGTACTGCCATGAATGAAGGGCGAGGGGACGTAAAATCCCACTGGGGTAATTATACTCCAACTGGATCGATCTTGGCGACCTCTGCCCGCTTTGATGTAGAGGTTGGCTACAGGGGACTCCTTGGTCTGTATAATCATGAAGGAACAAGCCTGGAGCACCGTGGTGAAGCCAATATCATGACAGATGTATTCATGGAGGATACCCTGCCGGGTGGTTCTTTGGGAAAATTTGCGGGAAATAAAGAGGGTGGTGGCAAGCCCAAGCTATATGCTCTCTTAGCGGATTATACAACAGCAACAGCAAATGATGGTCAGACAAAGACTTTCCCTGTGAACATTTCAGAGGATGGAGCCCTTGCCCAGACAGATCTGATTGCAGATGGCTATCTGGCCGAGATTACACAGTCTGCGGGAGAATCTCTGGACGCTTTCCGGGGCCGTGTGAAAGCAATGCCATTGAGCTATGGTATCCATGTGGATGTCACCACCGGTGCCAGCACCTTTATGGTGAACTTAGGCTCACCGGGAGATGCGAATGGCACAGCAATTAAGGCAACTACACTGTGGCCGGGCCTTCTGGCAGCAGATGCAAAACTGAATACCATAAATGGTGCAGGAAACTGTGTAGGCGGTAATGTACAGGCATTTCGTATTGATTATTATGGAAATTATCATGGTGCCCCATATACACTGGAAGGGCTTACCAATTACATGGATGTGACCACAACAGAAAATGGCCGGGCCCTTTTTATAAGTGAAGCATACACTATTACAGGAAATAGCGCTACTGCCGTGCCAAGTACAGGCTATCTGACCATCGTCAAGGTGGATGCCGCTACCCAGGCACCTATCACAGGAGCCAGCTTCAAGGTGCAGGTACAGAAGGTCGATGGTTCATGGGCAGATTATGCGGATGCAAGTGGTGTACCGGTGACGGGACTGACAGGTGCGGACGGTACTGTAAAGCTTGGAATTATGACTCCGGATACCTACCGTATTATTGAAGAGTCGGCACCGGCGCCATACGATCCAGGTACCGTTGCTTACACATCTGCCGGAGGCGCAAGTGTTACGGCCGATGGACACTTTACGGTGGTGGCGAACGAAGCTACAGGCCGCCTGGCCATAGCCACCAATGCAAAAGCTTATACCGTAACCTATGATGCCAATGGGGGAACAGGTACCCTGGCGGATCCAAACAGCCCATATGCAGAGAATGCAGCATGGTCACCGCTTACTCCAGTAGGAAGCATCTCCAGAGATGGGTATCTTTTCACCGGATGGAATACAGAGGCAGGCGGATCGGGCACTACTTATGATGTAGGTTCTACCTACACGATTACAGGCAATGTTACACTGTATGCACAGTGGAAAAAACTGCACCAGGTGAAGTTCTTTGAACAAAACGGCACAACACAGATTGGTACGACGCAGATGGTTGGGGATGGAGAACATGCTACGGCCCCTGCTGCCCCTTCTGTTCCAAACGCTATTTTCGTGGGATGGTATGTTTCTACCGGAACTTTTGATCCGGGAGCAAACAATACACCTGCCTTGACTGAGGCTGAGGTAAACTCAGCAGCTGTTACGGGAGACATCAATTATGTGGCGATCTACAGACTTGATACACCGGATTCGGCAGAACTTTCGGTTACCGGTACGAAGCACCTCACCGGTGGCGGTAAGACTGACGCAGATATTGCCGCAGCACAGTTTGGATTTACTATGACACAGGCAGCCGGAGATACTACAGCGGTAACCGGTCTTCCTGCAGGGGAAGTATCCGTTGCGGCAGGCGGTGCTATTGATTTCGGTACAGTGACCTTTACAGCGGCCGGAGATTACAGCTTTACCATCCATGAAACAGGAACCAATGGCGGCGGTTATACCCTGGATACCAAGGATGTGACCATGAATGTAAAGGTTAGCTTAGACCAGGGAATCAACAAGCTTCAGGCAGCAGTTACTTATACGAAAGACGGTAGAGCCGCAAGCGGCATTGCGTTTAACAATACCTATTCTGCCACCGCTGGAAGCTATACGGTGCCAGCAGTAACAAAGGCAATCAAGGGAACTCCCGGAGAGTCCAAAGACTTTACCTTTACCATCGAAGGAGCAACCGGTGCAGAACCCATGCCGGCAGAAACCAGCAAGACCATAAGTGGTGCGGGTGTGGTGGGATTCGGTGCTATTGCCTATGCGCAGGCCGGAACCTATACCTATGAGATAAAAGAGACAACTGGCAGCGATAGGGGATACACCTATGACGACAGTGTCTACACTATTACGGTAAAAGTAACCGATGAGAACGGACAGCTGGAGGCAGTGGGAACAGTAACCAAGGGCGAAGAGGCAGCCGATGCGATCCTCTTTACCAACAAGTATGAGACCAAACCAGTCACGGTAGACCCGCCGGTAGAGAAGAAGATCACCGGAGATACACCGTCGGCAGACGAGACCTTTACCTTCCAGATGAAGGCAGCAGACAGTGCATTCCCGATGCCGGAGGGCAGCGAGAACGGCGTGAAGCTGGCGAGTGTCAAGGGATCGGGCAAGGTAGAGTTTGGTGAGTACACCTACACCAAGCCGGGCACCTATAGTTACAGCATCAGTGAGGTAGCAGGCAGCAACACAGAATATGCGTATGACAGGACGGTTTACACGCTGACCGATGTGGTAACAGACGTAGACAGTACGCTGACTGTGGAGAGAACCATCACAGACGGTGACGGTAAGGCAGCCGAGAGCGCAGTATTTACCAACGTATATACCAAGCCTGCAGTTGAAGAACCGACCACACCAACGAAACCGGGTACCACTACACCAACAAAACCGGGTACCACTACAACAACGAAACCAGGTACCACCATAACAACAACAGGCGGTAAGACCAACGTTGTGAGTAAAGTCATCAACAACGTAAAGACCGGGGATCCGGCAAGCATTACATTATTAGTAATACTGCTTTTGGCAGCAGGCGGAGTGATCACCGTCACGCTGAAAAGAAGAAAAGTGAAAAAGTAAGAAACAAAGGGGCAAGGGATAAGCAGTAAAACTGGCAAGAGTGCTTCGACAAACGCCTCATGCTGTTCAAGTAATGGAACAGGCATTGTTGGATGAAAATATTCCTGAAAACAATGCCTGTTTTTAATAGAGGGGCGAAGGATTATGTACAAAGAGATAGAAGATTATCTGCTGAAGCAGAAAGAAAAACTGAAATATGGACAACAGACCATGAGAGATCGGGATAAATGTCTGCGTATTTTGCAGGATTTTAGAGAGATCCTGTTGATTTCAGAGGAAGAACATTCCCTGTGGATGGAAGTGTTTTCCGGAGCTTTAGCGAAAGGGCTGAACCAAAGCGGGCTAAGTACCAGAGCGCTCACAGCATTGACTATGAATAATATCCGAACTTATGCCGCACTAAGAGAATTTATTCTGTATAAGCCGAAGTATTCTCTTATGGGGATGCGCAATATTGGGAAAGAGACAGCGGTGGATATTCTGGTAAAGAGTTTGGAACTGGGGATTGTAACAAAGGAGGAACTGAAGGAGGGACATGGTCAGCGGAATCAGGCCATGCAGCAGTGTACGGAGAACGCTATCCGCACACACTGCGCTGACAAGGCTAATCAGAGAATGAGTAGAAAAAATGTTAATGCCTATATATGAAAAGTGGTGAGCAATTTGGCAGAACAGAAACTATATGCAGGACAGAAAACTGAAAAACTAAGGCTTTTGCAGGTGACAGACAGACGGGAAGGCGGCTATCTGGTCTGGGAGTGCAGATGTGACTGCGGAAATGTGGTCTATGTGTCTTCCAAGAAACTGAGGAGAAGGACGGTGACTAACTGTGGCTGTATGCCCAGTCCTGGCAAGCATAATCAGAATCTTACAGGGAAAAAGGTGGGGCTGCTCACGGTGGAGTATCTGACAGATCAAAGGGACCGGGAGGGAAAGAAACTGTGGCATCTGACCTGTGCATGTGGCGGCGAGGCGTTTATGAATACCGCAGATGTGAACAGAAGTAAAAAGGCACATTGCGGCTGCCAGACTACCCACAATCGGGTAGATCTCCGCGGGGTTCGGAAGGGACAGCTGACCGTGCAATATCATACGGATAAGAGGACAAAGCAGGGCTCGGTCATATGGCTGTGTACGTGTGAATGTGGCAATGAGGTAGAAGTATCGGAGAGCGCACTGGTGCATGGCAATCGTGTAAGCTGTGGCTGTAAAAAAGAAGAGGCCCAGAAAATGATCGTACATCGGAAGCATTGCATAAACGGTACCTGTATCGAACGATTGGGGCAAAAGCCAGCCCGCAAGGACAATAAAAGCGGTGTTTGCGGTGTCTGTGAGAAGCCTAATCGTAAATATGAGGCAGTGATCGGGCTCAAGGGAAGGACTTATCATCTGGGGACGTATTCCACCATTGAAGAAGCCACCCAGGCAAGACTGCACGCTGTGGAAGAAATGCACATGCCTATCATCAGGAGTTATCTGGAAGAAAAGGAAAAAACACAAGATCAAATGAAAAACGAGGGGATATAAAATTATATGAATAAAAGAGCAATCAGTATTATGCAGAAGATGGCCGCATATAACGGACTACACATGGACATACCATCAGAAACAGTATATGGAATGAAACATGGCTATCAGGTATGGATCGCCCAGCAGCAGAATAGTCTGCTGAGCGTGAACTTTTCGGTGTGCCGGCCGGGCGGCTATCCAAAGGTGGAGGAGATCAACCCGGTCTTGAAGGCAACAAGGTGTCTTGGTAAATGCACCGTATCAAAAAATGTGGTCAGCGTGAGCGTCAAAGACGGTCTGTCTAAGAAAGGTCCACAAAAGGTGGAGGAGGCGCTGCAGGTCATGACAGCGTATTTCGGCAGCAACGGCTACAAAAACTGCTGTCAGAATTGTGAAGAGACGGAGGGTAGCGAGACGTATATCCTTGCAGGTAATAGAGCAAACCTCTGCCCCAACTGTTTTCAGGAACTGAGTACGGCCATGCACATGCAGCTCCAGACAAAGGACCAGAAGAAGGAAAACGTGGTGGCAGGTATTGTGGGAGCCCTGCTGGGGGCACTGATTGGCGCAGTGGCTATCGTGATCCTGGGACAGCTTGGTTATGTGGCATCTCTTTCGGGGCTGCTCATGGGTGTCTGTGCCCTGAAGGGCTACGAACTTCTTGGGGGAAAGATGAGTACAAAAGGAATTGTATTAAGTGTGATCATTATGCTGGGCATGGTGTATGTGGGACACAGATGCGACTGGGCCATATCCGCAGCAAACTATTTTGGAGTGGATGTTTTTCAGACCTTTGGCCTGATGCCAGACTTTATTGCGGAAGGGTATATTGGAGCAAGGGACTATTTCACCGGCCTTACCATGGTATATGTCTTCGCAGCGCTGGGAGCAGTACCGACCATCGTCATGTCATTATCCAATCAGAAAAAAGGAACACTTACTTATAAGATGCAGAATACAAATGCAGACGTTGAATGGTATTAACATGAGAAAATTAAAAAAATCATGAGGAATGAGAAAATGAAAAAGAAAATGGTTGCAGCAATTATGTGTATCACACTGGGAATCACCAGTCTGGCCGGATGTGGCAAGGCGGACCCGAAGGAGTCTTTGGGCGCCATGTTGGAAAAGGACTATGATAATATGGATATGGAATTATCTGTCAGGATGAATATGGATGTGGCAGGGGAGCAGATGACATTACCGGCGGATATAAAGACGAAGTTTGTCCATGCGAATAGCAAAGATATGCGTATGGAGGGACAAATAAGCATGGAACTCCAGGGAGAAAAGCTGGATATAGGGATGTACTATGCAGACGGGTACTATTACATGGATATGGCGGGGGTGAAAATTAAATATCCCATGGATATTATCGACTTGGAGGAAAAATTAGGTGACAGTTTCAGGATTCAGAATGTTTCGGCAAATATGCTGGATGAGGTAACGCTGGAAGAAAATGGCGACACCCAGATTTTTTCTTTTAAGGCAAAAACGGACAGTGAAACAAATGAATTACTCACGGATATTCTTACTCTTGTTTATGACCATGGGGATAGGGATGTGGACTATGAATATTCTGACATACAGGGAGGGGCCACTGCAAAGGATGGTGAGTTGCAGCAGATAGACATGAGCTTTTCGTTAAGCGTGACCATAGACGGAAAGGAAACGAAATCCACTGCGGAGACAGTAACCAAGATCAATGCCACAGGAGACAGCGTAACCGTAACCGCACCAAATCCGGACGAGTATACGGAAGTAAGCGCTGAGGATATGTAAAGTTAATAGATAAAAGTAATAATGAGGGTGTTGTGAAATCAGATGATTTTGCGGCATCTTTTTTATCGCAGATATGGGGGGATGGGGTGGGGATTGGGGTGGGACGCATCGTCTGGCTTCGCAGCCTTCTTTTCACAGCGCTACGTTCCCCTTCAACTAATCGCTAACTACGACTAAGGCACTCAGCGGGGCTTCGTGCCTAAGTCTGCGTAAGCGCTGGATTTTCAGGCTCACTGACGCTTTTTCTGTGAAAAGAAGGCTGCGAAGCCAGGCGATGCTGGCGCACGCTGGGGCGGTTGGGGTTAAAAGATGAGCAGGTTGGGGTGTGGGGTGCGGGCTTTGGAAAAGCCCTGCCCAATGAGGGGGAGAAGCAGGTGCGGTGGGTAAGAGGTGCGGGTTTAGGAAACGCCTTACCCAATGAGGGGAAGAAATTAAGGGATTGTGGTGGGAGAAGCAGGCGTGTTGGGTAAGGGAGATATTGGAAACTGTCGCGTTACCCAAAAAGATAAGCAAGTTGGTGCGAGGGGGAGGTTTTGTACTGACGGATGGGTAAGAGGAGCGGAGAAGGATGCTGCCTTACCCAACATGGGGAAGAAATTCAGGTTTTGCGGTGGAAGATGTGGTCCTGTTGGGTAAGGGAGATATTGGAGGCCGCAGGGATACCCAAAAAGATAAGCAAGTTGGTGCGAGGGGGAGGTTTTGTACTGACGGATGGGTAAGAGGAGCGGGTTTAGAAAACGCTTTACCCAACATGGGGAAGAAATTCAGGTTTTGCGGTGGGAGATGTGGTCCTGTTGGGTAAGGGAGACATTGGAGGCCGCCGAGTTACCCAAAAAGATAAGCAAGTTGGTGCGAGGGGGAGGTTTTGTACTGACGGATGGGTAAGAGGAGCGGAGAAGGATGCTGCCTTACCCAACATGGGGAAGAAATTCAGGTTTTGCGGTGGGAGATGTGGTCCTGTTGGGTAAGGGAGACATTGGAGGCCGCAGGGATACCCAAAAAGATAAGCAAGTTGGTGCGTGAAGAAGGTTTTATACTGTCGGTTGGGTAAGGGGTGCGGGAGAGGCGGCTGCCTTACCCAACATGGGGAAGAAATTCAGGTTTTGCGGTGGCGGATGCAGGTGCGATGGGTAAGGTAGATATTGGAAGCCGCAGGATACCAAAAAGGACGAGTAAATTGTTGGTAAATGCCGTTATTTTAAGAAAAACAAAATAAAAATTACAAAAAAACTATGAAAAGTGACATTTCAGAAGAAAACATACTTGAATAGATTATAATGCATTACATAACTACAATTAAAATTGCAAGACAAAAGGGGAAAAATTATGGCAAAAGAGACGATTTATTTAAGGGCAGCGATTTGTGATGCAGAGAAAAAAAATTTAAATTGGATGGCGGAAATGTTCGCAAGAATGGGAGAACAGGAAAATATCAAAATTACAACAGATATAATGCGGTTAGGGACAAAACTCATAAAGAAAATGGTGGATAAAGAGCACTATGATATTGTGTGCCTGTGTATTGACCAGGAAGAGGATTTTAGAAAAACAGCCGAAATCCTGCGTGGGCTGGATCAGGAAATCACATTTTTCTTTCTCTCAAAGGACGATGCAAAGATAAAACAGATCTATGAATTTTGTCCTGCCGCGTATCTTGAATATCCGCTGCAGGAAGATGAATTTACCAAATGTTTTCTGAGAACAGTAGAGCGGTTCATGGATCGAAGAAGATATCTGGTCTTTAATTTTGACCGCCAAACTTACCATATCAGATACGATACGATACAGTATATGGAGACTCAGGGCCATAATATAGAAATAAGAACAGAGGGTGGTGAGTATCGGATCTCTGGAAAACTTGATGATATTCAGGAAAAATTGGACCAGGCATGCCCTATGTTCATACGCACGCACAAATCATATATTGTGAATTACAAATATATCCGCCTGGTACAAGCGAAAGTGGTCGAGCTCATGCAGGGTCAGCAAATCCCCGTAAGCACAACCTTCCGGCAGAATCTGAAGGGAAAATATTGCGAATACACGCAGAAGATCAATTGGAGATTGCATGGAAATGCATGAGAAAGTTGTGATACTGTTAAACTGGAAAAAGAAAACATCAAAAGGTGTTTTCTTTTTTTAGTATTATGAAAGGAGCTTGTGTTTTTACAGTAAATGATCAAAGGAAGGAGGTGAGCATATTATATTGCAATAGCGTTGTATTGTTTCCAGCCTTTTATGCTGAAGCAGCAGAATCTGATCATCCAACAGTGATAAATATTGAGAATAATCCTTATGGCTTTTGTTGTGCGGTGATGAATAAAGCAAATGACTGGGTGCACTTCTGGATAACTCCAGTTCCATTAATTCTTCTTCCACAATAGTCTGTTCTAATTTGGCGAACCGATAAGACTTAAGATACTCTTTTTTCTGGTCAATTGACATTGTTAACATGTGATTTCCTCCTTAGGGTTTACAGAGAAAAAGGAGAAAAACCAAAAAACGCAACTAAAGTTACAAAAATAGTAGTAAAACTTACAATAGTGGTAAAAAGGGCGAAAAATAAAGTAAAATAGGAAATGTTCAGTAATTAAAACTTCATGTATACTCATAGTTTGCAATCTTTCCGCAATTCGGGAAAGAGCTGCAGACTATGGAACAGTCATTATTGGAAATGATAGAAAAATATAAGAAGGGGGGATAAAGAAATTTTTTTAGAAATCGTTGACAAAATGAAACCGCTTTTAAACGGTTATGTGAGGAAACTATACACCTGGGAAAGACAAGATGCAGAACAGGAAATGGTCGTTGCTTTACTGAATGGGATTAAAAAAATGGAATATTTACGGAGTGAGGGGGAATGTATTAAATATGCTTGTGCTTGCGTTCGGAATGCCTACATTGGAATAGTAAGAGATAAAATAAAAAAAAATAGAATTTGCGGATATGGATCAAATTATGGATGCGAAGGATACGATGGGTGTGGCAGAGATGAAAATGGATCTGATGGCATATTTACACACACTCCATGGTAAAACCAGAAGAATTTCTGAACTTATTTTAATCAGTGGGAAAAGTGACAGTGAAATTGCAGAAATGATGCAGGTATCAAGGCAATATATAAACAGAATAAAAAATGAACTGAAAAATAAATTAATTACCTAAAAGAAAACCCGAAAATGCATAATAACATGGTACAATATAGGTAAAAGTATCTGTAACAAAATACAAAATCAGGAGATAGGATTATGTTAAAAATTGCAGTTTGTGATGATGATATGTTCACAACGTCGCAGGTGGAAAGCATGATAGAAACGATCTGCGAGAAAAAGGGAATCAAAGTGGAGACAGAACCATTTGGTGATGGGACAACTCTGTGGCAGGCTATTTGTAATGGGGAGCATTATGATTTGATCTATCTTGATGTTGAGATGGAAAGCATGGATGGCATTACGGTGGCGAAAAAGATCCGTGAGGAAGATAATAATGTACTTTTTATTTTTATATCCGGCTATGAATCTTACTGTAAGGCTATTCTGGAGGTAGAACCATTTCGATTCCTAGACAAGCCAATAGATGCGGTAAAATTCGAAGAATTTTTTCTTAAGGCAAATGATAAAATAACGGACATAAACAGATGCTTCGCCTTTCACCAGCACTCCACTTATCATAGAATACCATATAAAGACATTCTGTATTTTGAAAGCAATAAAAGAGTCATTACGCTGCGTACAAATAGGACGGAATACCATTTCTATGCAAAAATGAATGATGTGGAAGAAAAAGTCTGTAATAACAATCGGTTTTTTATAAGAATACATAGATCTTATCTGGTGAATTTTTTGCAGATGGAAACATTTGGCAAACTGCAGGTTCGACTATTGAATGAACAGGTGTTGCCGATTAGTGTGGATGCGAGAGAAGGAGCAAGGAAAAGGTATCTGGAACTACTGGCAGAAGAGTAGGGGGGACAAATGGAAACTCTTATTTGGGTGTTTACAGCAATATTATATTCTGCGACTTATGAGGATTTCTTCAGGACATTTCTAGAATCGAAAAAGCGAAAAGGGTATGCTGTTTGGATTGGTTGGGGGCTGTATACTTTGTATCAATGTACAGTCATGAGGTATGTACATGGATCTGCTATGAACATTATATTCAATTCTTTGGCGTTGTTATGCATAGTGGGCTTTTTGTATAAGGGCAGGATTTCAACTAAAATACTGGCTATTATTGTATCCTCCGTATTAAACTGTGCAGCAGAAGTTCTAGTTGCTTTTTTTGCATTAATGATAGATGGGGAGATAGTGGCAACACAACAGATTTATGTTGTAATGTCAAAAATACTATTCTGGGCTCTTGTGCGAATCAGTGTTTTGCTTATTAAGGGAAAGGTGGAAGAAAAACACAAAAAAATATATAGTATTATTTTAGCAGTGGTATTGGTGAGTAATCTTTTTATTGAAGTATTACTTGTGGAAGTGAACAAGGTGGTCAAATTTAAAAGCGTGTATTTGTGGAGCGTTTTCTTTTCGCTTTTTATGTTAATGCTTGATATTATTTGTTTTAAAATATTTATTCAATTAATTGATCGACAAAAGATAAAAAGGGAGAATGAATTTTTTGCAAGACAATTGGATATTTGCGATATACAGATGCAAGAACGTATGGCTATGCTGGAGGAAACAAGAAGAACACGCCATGATATGAAAAATCAAATTATGTATATTCAAAGTTTATTAATGAATGAGCAAATAGAAAAAGCCCAGGAGTTTTTAAATGAACTTATGGAAACAAAACTAAATAGTCAGACTGAAATTGCAAAAAGTGGTAATCTGATTGTCGATTCCATTTTAAATAACAAATATGCTGTTGCAAAAAGTAAGAATATAAGCATGAGTGTTGATTTGCGGATACAGCCAGCCTTGCAATATAAAGCAAGTGACCTGTGTATTGTGATAGGAAATTTAGTGGAAAATGCACTTGAAGCAGCGGAAAAGGTTGAGGATAAGAGAGAAATCAATATTCAGATGAGAGAAGTACACAAAAAATTATTTTTAAAGATTCAGAATACATATAATGGCACCTGTAAAAAAATGGCGGATGGATTGTTAGAAACAACAAAAGCAAATGCCTTGAATCATGGAATAGGATTAAGTTCTGTGAGGAAAATAGTAAATAGGAATAATGGAATAATGAATATCGATATGGAAAATGGTTGGTTTTGTATTAGTATTTATATGTAGGGTCACAAAAAATGATAAGTTACATTTGTCCAAATAAATTACAACAAAGTGCTACTATATAAAAAGGAGCGATTAGATATGAAAACAAGGATATGTATTTTATAAGCAGTGTTGTTGGTGTCGCGAGCAATTATATGTTGCTAATGATGAGAGAATCCTTTTGTGGATTTCTCTTTCATCAGCCCCCATACCCCAAAGAACTCTTAGAAGAGGAAGATTAGATGGAAGCGGGAGCAGAGCGAATCGCTCTAAAACTGACGCAGGTACTACACCAGACAGAACGTGAAACAGCAATTTACAAATATCAATTACAGGTAATGTTTGAACAGTTTATAGGTTTTAGCATTATGTTTCTTTTGGCGTTCTTTGGTGGAAAGACTATTGATCTGTGCATTTTTCTGGTAGTATTCATACCCATACGTTCCTATGCAGGAGGGTATCATATGGATACATTTCGGGGATGTCTGGTCATGTCTAATGTACTTGTTGTGGGTGTTTTATACAGTATTACATATGTACAGCGTTATATTCCGCCGTTGGTTATGCTTTTACTGGGTATATGTGCACTGGCCATAATCCGATGGATGGCACCAGTGCTAAACCAAAACAGACCTATGAGCAGAAGAGAAAAATTGCTATGTAAGAAAAGGATAACCGTTATTACGATCTTGCTTGGAGTATTACTTCTGTTTTTTTACAAAGCGGCTGGTTTCAAGATATTAACGATTGTTTCGGAGACGGTCATAATCAGTTTATGCATGATGTGTGCAGGAAAAGTAAAGTACAAAAGGGAACTGATAAGGAAGTAGCGTAAACAAGGAGGGGATATCGCATTTGCGATATCCCCTCCTTGTTTACATCTGGTATTATGATTTAAGAAGTTCTCTCCAGGAGTTTGTGCCAACTATACCGTCAGCAGCAAGTCCCTTACTGCTCTGGAAGGACATAACTGCAGTTTTAGTGCCGTTTCCAAAGGAATCATCGATTCCGTTGGTGGACTTTTTAAAGTAATAAGTTAATCGTTCCTGCAGCAGTGTTACAAAAATGCCGGTCGCGTCCATCTGCAGAGTTGGGCAAGCGGCTAAGGTATTAGGTCCTGGTGAACCATCAATAGCATCTGAGTAACGGCCAGCATTTTTGAGTGCTGTTTGAAGCCGTGTTACCCATGAATCCCGACCGTCCCATTTACCATTAGCATCGACGATATATCCGTCTGGAGTCATTGTGTTTGTCAGCATGGCACCATCGCCACCGACGTAGTACATGCTGTTGATCCATGTATTGCTAAGCATAGCACCGCTGGCATCCATATAGTACCATTTTCCACTGGTGAGAACCCAACCAGTCATCATCCAGCCGGATGCATCAAAATAGTACCACTTTCCATTGATTTTTTCCCAACCGTTTGTTGTGTAACTTCCGTCGGCATGGCGATACCACCAACGTCCATCTGGAGCTTGGATCCACTGTCCTGCCTGGGCAGCGGCAACTTTTTCGTCGAGTTTAGCCATGGTGCTGCTTCCTACGATACCGTCAACGGCTAATCCATTTTTACTCTGGAAATTACGCACAGCGGCATCTGTTGCATCTCCGAAGGAGCCGTCGACTGTTAAGCCATAACCGAGGATGTTCATTTTTTTCTGAAGTTCGGACACGGCTGTTCCGGTTGAACCCTTTTTCAAGAGGTTGGAGGGGGTGGAACCGGAACCGTTTTCTCCGGTGTAACGAAGAACGGTAGTCCAAGGGTTGCTAGAACCATTGGAGTAGGAACTAACGCAAATTTCGTTTCCTGTCTGATCACCTGTTTGACCACCTGTGCGATCGCCGTTTTCATTTGAACGTGCGTGAACAATTTGGTTGTTGCCTACGTACATTGCGGTATGCCCACTTCCGTTTGCACGACGATGAAGAACATCTCCATACTGCATACCGGCGCAGGTATTAAAATTACAGGATGCGGATACATCTGAAAAACCTGTTGCAAGAAATACAGATTTCATATCGCCAGTATAAGAAGCTCCATTTGTTTTTACCGGAACTCCGGCGTATTCCCAGGCAGTAATAACGGCAGATGCACAGTCATAGTCAGGCCCCCAGCGATAATCTTGGTCATACCCATGGCTGTTGTCATTAGCTAAATTAATCATCCATTGTGTAGCTGTTTCAATTTTTCCCATTTTTTTATTCTCCTTTAGGTTTTTTAGAAAAGTTCGGATCCGTTTTTCTATAAGCAGAGTATATATTGATTGGAACATGCAATACCATGCAACGATTCGTGCAACGATTTCGTTACATATTTTTATCAAAAGTAACAACAATTCTTACAATTTTGAACATTGAAACAAATTTGCTGAAGATATGCTATACTATAAATAAAAAATGACGTATATTTTATATTGGTATACTCAGAGAAGGAGGAGCGTATGAGAAAGGGGAAAATCAAGATAATTGCAGGTGTTTTGATGTTTGGTTTGTTGGTCAGCGGGTGCCAGAGCACAGGTGGTGACAAGGCAGCCGAAACTACAGTAACGGAAACACCAAAAGTGACAGAAACCGCAACACCCACACCGGAGGTGAAAGAGACGGCGACACCAACGCCAGAGCCTACGAAGGAAGAGGATCCTGTGAAAGCGGAGGAAGTTAAGGACGACGCATCTGATCAGAAGGACGATGAGCAGACGAAAGAAGATCAGGATAACAGTCAGGAGACGAAAGACAACAAAGATAACAAAAAAAGTGACGATAATGAAGAGACGGAAGATGGCGGCAACAAAGCGGTAGTACAGGTATGGGAGGATGGTCGCTATATTGACGAGCGTTTTACTGATCCGGATTTTGAAGATACAGCGTGCCAGATAGAAGTATCGAATGTGACGGATACCTCTTTCGATTTTACGATATATGACGTTAGAGGTGGAGAGGAAGAAGTGATCTTCAACACCAATACAGCCACATTCCTGCCGGGAGGCGAAGAGGCGGTTTTTAAGGGAAAGGAATATACGTTGCATTTTACCTTCCCGGATTACCATCACGCATATCCATACGCAACAGATATGGAGGTCACGGGTTTTGCTCCGCTAGAAGGGCACAGTTATGCCAATGGCAGTATTCCTGGACATGAATTTGGTTAAAGAAACTCTGCCAATATGAGAATTGCTTCATATTGTTTTGGCATGAGAGGAGAAGCATATGAGGAGCAGAAAAATCAAGATAATTGCAGGTGTTTTGATGTTTGGTTTGTTGGTCAGCGGGTGCCAGAGTACAGGTGGTGACAAGGCGGCCGAAACCACAGTAACGGAAACGCCAAAAGTGACAGAAACCGCAACACCAACACTGGAGGTGAAAGAGACGGCGACACCAACGCCGGAGCCGACGAAGGAAGCGGAGCCTGTGAAAGCGGAGGAAGTTAAGGACGACACATCTGATCAGAAGGATAGTGAGCAGACAACAGAAGAAGATCAGGATAGCAGCCAGGAGAAGAAAGACAACAAAAACGATGGAGAGACGGAAAACAGCGGGGACAATAAAGCAGTGGTCCAGTTGTATGAGGGGACATATGCTGATTATCGATTATATACGGGTCTGGAAGATCAGACAGGGCAAAGGTGCAAACTGGAAATATCGGATATAACAGATACATCCTTTGATTTTGCAGTTTATGATATTACTTCTGGTGGATTAGAAGGTTCAGGTTCATTGATTTTCAAAAAAAATACAGCGAAGTTTCTTCCAGGAGGAGAAGAAGCAGTTTTTGAAGGAAAGGAATATACATTACATTTTACTTTCCCGGATAATCACGGTGCATATCCGATTGTAACAGATATTGAAGTGACAGGATTTGCGCCATTAGAAGGTATTTGTTATCAAAATAACGGAATTCCGGGACATGGATTTAGCTAAATAACAGCATAAAGACAGCAATGAATACCCGCAGCACTTATAAAAGAGAGGCTGCGGGTATTTTTGTGCTTTCTTGTTTGGTGAAAATAGTGTAGAATGAATGCACAATATATTTGAAAGAGCGTAACTGGTCGGATACTGAACAGTTGCGAAAGAACAAGCTGGAGGATGGATACATGAGATTACGAAATATTCCGGGAGCGACCAGAATCGTTGGCAGCAGCCCGTTTGTGGTACAGGATTATAAGGGACATAAAGGGGAATGGAACGAGATTTTCAGGAATGAGAACCCTATCCGCATCGAAGTTGGCATGGGGAAGGGGCGCTTTATTATGGATATGGCGCGGCTGTATCCGGATATTAATTTTGTTGGGATCGAGCGGTATGACAGTGTGCTGTTGCGGGCGGTGCAGAAGATGGAGGATCTGATCTCTGAGACGGGAACAGGGCTGCCGAACCTACGGTTTTTGTGCATGGATGCCCGGGAACTGCCGGAGGTGTTCGCGCTGGGTGAAGTGGACCTGGTGTATCTGAATTTCTCGGATCCATGGCCGAAGGACCGCCATGCCAAGCGGAGACTGACCTCCCGGGAATTTTTGAAGCGCTATGAGCAGATTTTGGCACCGGGACATTACATGGAGTTCAAGACGGATAATGTGGGGTTGTTTGATTTTTCGCTGGAAGAGGTGCAGGAGGCAGGCTGGTGTCTGGAAGTGTCCACCCATGACCTGCATGGTGATAAGGAACTGGTCCAGGGTAATGTAATGACGGAGTATGAAGAAAAATTTTCCGGTATGGGGAATAAAATATGTAAGTTAGTCACATACTATAAATAAAAAGTTGTGTATTATGAAAAAGCAGGGAAAGTTTTCCAAAGCTGTGGTACAATGGTCATATGATAACAAGAAGGTAAACAAGAAACTGCTGCGTATACAGAAGTCGTTTGACAAACTGGCAGGTTTTTTTAATAAACGCAGTGATTAGGTAAAGGAGGACAAATGATGTTAGAAATAACCAATGATAATTATCAAAAAGAAGTAAT
>JAQUWF010000141.1 GCA_028692975.1 Lachnospiraceae bacterium | reverse complement strand
GACCTGCCTACACTGTGTTATCATTCAGAACTGTCCACATTTGGCGCCTGTCGTTTATGTAATGTGGAGGATGACAGAGGAAAGACTTTCGCATCCTGTTCTGAACAGCCAAGAGACGGTATGGTGATCTACACCAATACCTTAAGACTTATGAAATACCGCCGTACCATCGTGGAATTGCTGCTGGCAGCTCACTGTATGGACTGTACGACCTGTGATAAATGTGGTGACTGCTCACTGCAGAGACTGGCCAGAAGACTGGGTCTTCACAAGGTGCGTTTTGAGAATACCAAAGAAAAACTGCCATTGGATTACAGCTCACCGGCTATCGTAAGAGATCCAAATAAGTGTATCCTCTGCGGTGACTGTGTGCGTATGTGTGCAGAGGTGCAGGGCATCGGTGCCATTGATTTTGCTTATCGTGGTACAGAGGCTATGGTTACACCGTCATTTATGAAGAAATTATCGGAGACAGATTGTGTCAACTGTGGACAGTGCCGTGTGGTTTGTCCTACAGCGGCTATTACCATTCGTGACAATATGGAAGAGGTCTGGGAGGCTATCGCAGACAAAGACACCAGAGTGATCGCACAGGTTGCACCGGCTGTCCGTGTTGCTATCGGTGATGCTTTTGGTCTGCCAAAGGGCACCAACGCTATGGATGCTACGGTTGCTATTCTGCACAGACTTGGCTTTGATGAAGTTTATGATACGACGTTTAGTGCTGACCTTACCGTTATGGAAGAGTCTGCGGAGTTCTTGAATCGCCTGGAGAAGGGCGAGAATCTGCCGCTTCTGACTTCCTGCTGTCCGGCATGGGTGAAATTGATCACGAACCAGTATCCGGATTTTTATCCCAATGTGTCTACCTGTCGTTCTCCACAGGGCATGTTTTCTGCAGTCCTGAAGGAGTATTACCGTGACGAGAAGAACAGTCAGGGTAAGAAGACGGTGGTTGTTTCTATCATGCCTTGTACGGCGAAGAAGATGGAAGCAAAACGTCCGAACAGTTTTACGAAGGGCGAACAGGATACCGATTTTGTTATCACAACCACAGAATTAACCAAGATGGTAAAAGAGTCCGGTCTTGGTTTTGATAAGATCGAGCCTGAGTCAGCGGATATGCCGTTTGGTATTGGTTCCGGCGGCGGTGTTATGTTCGGTGTGACCGGTGGTGTGACGGAGGCTGTACTGCGCCGCCTGATGCCGGATCACAGAAAAGATACGCTGAAGATGGTTTCTGAATTCGGGCAGCGTGGTGAAGACGGTATCAAGGAATTCACCGTTCCATATAATGGACGCGAGATCAGCATCTGTGTTGTGAATGGTCTGGCCAATGCACAGAAGGTTATGGAGCAGGTCAAGAGCGGAGAGAAGCATTACGATCTGATCGAGGCTATGGCATGCCGCAGAGGTTGTATCATGGGTGGTGGTCAGCCGGTCAATGCAGGTCCGCGTACCAAGGTTGCACGTTTGGAAGGTTTATACCATGCGGATAATACGACGATTATTAAGAAGTCGGATGAGAATCCCATGGTCCTTGATTTATACGAAGGATTGTTAAAAGGAAAAGAGCATATGTTATTGCACAATCAGGAATAGACAGGAAGAGAAGACGGTGTCCCTTGGTGGGCACCGCCTTTTCCTATGTTGTATTCAGGTGAAAAGACGGTGAAGTTTGTGAAACCCCTTGAAAACAGTGCTTTGGCGTGCTATAATTCTAGTTAGTATAGAGCGATAATGTACAAAGGGAGAGAAGAGATGGCAGGAGTGTTGACAATCAAAAGTGGTACCCGCCTGCAGATGGCTTTAGATAAGGGACTAGGTGAGACTCCCCAGTTTGATATGATCTGTACTTTTGCAAAGGCTTTAGATGAGTCTGCATTTTTGGTATCCATTCCCATGAAGGGTGGAAAACCTCTCCCCATGGATGAGAACCAGAAGATTTTATTTGCATATGGTCTGGGTGACGAAAAGGCTATTATGGCCGGTTATGCAGATGATGTGGTAAAGGAAGGGATTCGGAGTTACTGGAAGGTCCGCCGTGTGACGGAACAACGTCAGTTTTTACAGCGTGTGGACGAACGATACAAGATCACATTACGCTTAACGTACAAGCAGGAGACGTGGATGCCGGACGAGGATGGCAATATCCCTGAGGAAGACGCGTTGTCGCTGGATATTTCAGCAGGTGGTATGGCTTTATTTCTGAACCGGAAACTTGAAGTAGGCGAAGTGTGTGAAGTGACGCTTCCAAGGCTCGGTACAACAGAAGAAGGACGTAAACTTGAGGGGGTGGTCGGCGTTGTATGTTGGCTTCGAGAAGCACCGCGAGGAAGTATGTTCCGCAATATCTGTGGTTTGCAGTTTCGATTCAGCGATGAGGTGGACCGTGCACGTTTGCAGGAATACCTTGGCTACATGAAGAAAAAGTATAAGCTATGAAGAAACATAAGGAAGAGACAGGAAGTAAAGAAAAGAAGAAACTATTTCAGAGAAAAAAGAAGAAATCAGATCAGATTGTCCGAATTGAGGAACTGGAGAAGATTCTTGGGGAAGATGCCGACAAGGCGGATTTGGAAGCCGTTGTCAGCATGTATATGCCTCACAGGAGGATGAAGAATTTTGCATCCGCCCTGCTCCGCCTGGACAAATTGTATCTATGGCTGCTTGGAGCGATTCTGCTTATTGCGATCTTATTTATCACCGCCTTCATGCAGGAAAAAATGGGTAATTTCACCATCAACCTGAATCGACTGGAACTGTTTCGAAAAGGTGTCAGCATTGCTTCAGATGGCGAGTTTACAGATGCCACAGCAAGACTGTCAGCCAATACGGTAGCGGATGCCACCAATATCTCGGTGGAAGATCTTCCGGAAGACCTGGATAATCTGGACGGCGAACATAACGGCAAGAACTATATGGCCTATACATATTATATTCGAAATGCCGGAAAAGAAGACTTGTCCTATATTGCCAATGTCACATTGGATTCCTACGCGAAAGGAGCTGAGGAGGCTGTTCGTGTAGCTGTTTGGAAAAACGGCGAGCGCACCATATATGCAGAACCAGCAGCAGATGGAAGCAACGAACCAGGATGTGAGAATTTTGTTTCTCACGATGTGGTATGTTCTTTCACAGAAGACGACTTTGCGGTGGGCTATGTGAACAAGTACACGATCGTTATCTGGCTGGAAGGGGATGACCCGGAATGTGTAGATTCTATCGTAGGAGGTTCGGTAGAGTTTTCCATGAACATCGATTCTGACGATGATGATGAAACGAATCTTTTTGTGAAATTTATTCAGGATATCAAAGACACATTGTTTGGAGACAAACCAATCAGTGCCGCAGGTAACGATGCGCCGGATTATTATAAGGACGAGGACATTACCTGGGAGAACAGAGGAAACAAATAAACAAATCACAGGACTAAACTAATCTTTCCATGTTGCCAGCTATTGGAAAACAGGGGATAGAATAGTCGAAATACATGGCAACAAAACAAAGTATGTCAGCCCACAAGTGCTGACACAAAAACAAAATGGAGGGATAATTTTATGACAACAAAAGCACTAAAGAAACAATTGATGGCCGCCATTGCAATGGTAGTAGTAGCAGCCATCGCACTGACCAGCGCTACTTATGCGTGGTTTATTAGCAACACTAAAGTTGAAGCAACATCTGCAAAAATGACAGCATCCACGGCATATACTTTGCTGATTTCGGAGGGCGCAAAAGCATCTGACGGTACTTCGAATTGGGGCAGCGTTCATGAGTGGCTGGATGGCAAAACAGCAAAAGCTCTTTCTCCTGTATCTACTATTGGTACGTTGAACGCATCTAACACACTTGACTTTGTTTTTGATACAGGTTGGAAAGCAGCAACTGCGGATGCTACAGATGTAACAAAGGGTGGCAACTATGCTGGAACATTTTCAGACGCAGATGCAGCAAAATATATTAAAGAGTCTTTTGAAATAAAAGCTGCTCAAAATTGTCAAATCGTTTTAGATAAAAATACATCTATTACCGGTACTCCTGGTGAATTAGACAAAGTCCTTCGTCTCGCTCTTGTAATTGATGATGGAACAACTCAGACCGTTAGAATCTATCAAGTTGATTCAACTAGTGGAACTGCAACACCAGTCAATACAACCTTAGATAGTGCCGATAAAACAGCTGATGGTATTGGTACTGCCATTAAAAAAGAGGGTACAGTTGCAGATATAGATACAAATGTTAAAAAACTTAATCTGTCAACAGACGTAAATACTGGTGATGGTGCAAGCACAATTATGACAAATCAGACTGGTGAATCAGTGCTTTATACATTTACTGATATTGCTAATACAGATACTATTTCTGTTACGGCATATATTTGGATGGAAGGCTGTGATTATGATTGTAATGCTTTAGAAACTCAGAATTTTAATAATACAGATGGCACTGCGTTGCCTGTTACGGCATCTTTGGGCTTTTCAGCTGCTCTTCCTTCTTAAACCTATTATAATTTTAGATAGTATTATAGAAATACCCAACGCTAAGGAAATCTAAAGCGTTGGGTATTTCTATATAGTATATTTTTTATGTAAATAGTATCTTGGTATTTTGATTCTCAATATTTTGCATTGAAGTTTCAAGTTTGCTATTCTGCGGAACCTATTCAAACATTAAATACATGAGAAATTTGATTTGCAATGGTAAACCACACTAGTGGTTCCCATATATTTTCATTTTCATGCAAAACCCTACTTCCTACTTCCATTTCCCGCCCACCTGTGCTATAGTAATCCCATCACACAAATTTCTTTTGTGTCCTATCATCGGCAATTCGCCGGGTTACCCTTTTACTTTGAGGCAATTACAAATGCTGCGGGGAATATTGCGCTGTCTTTTTGAACATTTTCCTGCGTCCATCCTTGTGTTTGCCCCGCCTATGAATTATAATGGAGGAAACAGACATGAAGCAGAAACAATCACTGGAAATCATTTATGAAGGCAAGAAGATCACCACAAACAGGTCGATGATCCGGCAGGCCTTCCAGAAGATCTTCCACACCAACCGCAAGCATAAGGACCGGTTATTCATCCGGCTGTTCAGCGAGCCAAAGGCCCTGCTACAGTTGTACAATGCCATCAATCATTCGGACTATACCAATCCGGATGATTTGATCATCACAACGCTGGAAGATGCGGTCTATCTGGGCATGAAAAATGACTGCTCGTTTTTGATCGGGAGCTATCTCAATCTCTACGAACATCAGTCGACCTTCAACCCGAACATGCCGCTGCGCGGACTGCTGTACTATGCCCGGGCAATGCAGGGGTATCTGGCGGTCAATGAGATCGATATATATAGCTCCAGCCTGGTAAAGATCCCAACGCCGAAATACATCGTCTTCTACAACGGCACGAAAGACTATCCAGACGCCCAGACCCTGAACCTGTCAGACGCCTTCCAGACACCTGGTGGCTGCGCCGAATTTTCTGCCCTCATGCTGAACATTAACCTTGGACATAATCAGGAATTAATGAAACAGTGTAGAACATTGGAGGAATACGCCGTCTTCATTGATAAGATCCGTGAGTTTCAGCACATCAAGGCAACCATCGAAGAAGCCATCGACGCTGCCGCTGATTACTGCATCGAACACAATATCCTAAAGACTTTCCTCCTAAAAAACCGGAATGAGGTGAGACAGTTGATCCTTACAGAATATGATGAGAAAAAACATCTACGAATCGTCCGCCGAGACGCCAAAGAAGAAGGCCGTGTTGAAGGGGTTGAACATGGAATTGAGGCTTTCATACTTGATAATCTAGAGGAGAACGTTTCTGAAACACGTATTATGGAAAAACTCATGAAGCGATTTAATCTGACCGAAAATCAAGCAAAAGACTACTATAAAAAATTCGCAAAATAAAAAAGACACATTAGAAAGCCCGGCACATGCAACATGCCGGGCTTTCAGTTATTAGAATTTTAAATTAAACTATATCGCTACACAAATACAACTAGACCGTTGCCTCGATC
>JAQUWF010000038.1 GCA_028692975.1 Lachnospiraceae bacterium | reverse complement strand
TGAGACTGTTGTCGGGGTGGCATCACAGTTTTTCCGCAAGGGAACATGGATTCCGGTAACAGATAAAAAGTATTTGTGCTATGTACACCTATGGTGTGATTTTTTGCCATTGAGAAGGTTTCTGTTTTGAATACGGGACAAGATAAAAAGAACAATTTACAAGCATAGGATGAGGAATACAGATTGATGAAACAAAAAGCAGACATTCCCACATTGCGATGGATCAGTGATGTGGCTGGAAGGAAAAAACTCTATATTGTGATCTTACTGTTGGTGCAGGTGGTTCTTGGCATCAGCAGTGTTTTCTATGCGTTTATTCTGAGGGGCCTCATCGATGCGGCAGTGGCTGGGAACAGGGAGAAGTTTTTCTTGACCATTGCAGCATTTGCGGGTCTTGTGCTGTTTCAGATTCTCCTTCGTGCGGTCAACCGATTTTTAGAAGAATATTCCAGAGCTACCGTGGAGAATTGTTTTAAGAGCCGATTACTGTCCTTTTTGTTAAGAGAAGATTATGGGAAAATCACAGCGATTCACTCGGGAGAGTGGATGAACCGTTTGACTTCTGACACGGTAGTTGTGGCGGATGGTCTGGCACAGATCATTCCCGGCGTGGCTGGAATGTTGGTGAAGATGTGTGGTGCGCTTGTTATGATACTGGTCCTGGAGCCACGGTTTGGCTATATCCTGATTCCAGGTGGTGTACTTCTGGTTATCCTGACCTATGGGTTTCGCAAGGCATTAAAAGGATTCCACAAACGGATGCAGGAGGCGGACGGTACGCTGCGGGTATTTCTGCAGGAACGTCTTGCCAGTATGCTGGTGGTACGGGCTTTCGTGAAGGAAGAGCAGACCATGCAGGAGGCAGGGGAGCGCATGGAAGAGCACAAAAAGGCCCGCATGAAGAAGAATCACTTTTCCAATGTGTGTAATATCGGTTTTGGTGGAGTGATGCAGGGAGCGTATGTGCTTGGTGCCGGGGTATGTGGTTATGGGATACTGATGGGAACCATGTCATACGGAACGCTGATGGCGATTTTGCAGCTGATCAGTCAGATTCAGTCTCCTTTTGCGAATATTACCGGGTACCTGCCCAAGTATTATGCCATGCTCGCCAGCGCGGAAAGACTGCGGGAAGTGGAACTGTTTTCTCATGGTGATGACTGTGATGGTGACATAATGAGCATTTCGGAGATTCAGGAATTTTACAGAAAGCGTATGACAGCCATTCGGCTGGAACATGCCAGTTTTACATATGAGCCCTTATCAGAAGCATCCACACAGGAACTGCCCGTGGTGCTGCGTGATCTGAATCTGACCATTCAGAAAGGGGATTACATTGCATTTACCGGAGTTTCCGGCTGCGGGAAGAGTACGGTGCTGAAGCTGTTGATGTGTCTGTATCAGCTGGATGAAGGTGCTTGTTATCTGGAAGTGCAGGGGATGGGGAGTTCTAGGATTCCTCTGGATCAGACGTATCGCAGATTGTTTGCTTATGTACCCCAGGGCAACCGTCTCATGAGTGGAACGATCCGTGAGATCGTGGCTTTTTCAGACAAAGAAGGAATGAAGCAGGAAGATCATATATGGAATGCATTAGAAATCGCCTGTGCCAGGGAGTTCGTATCCGAACTGGCAGAGGGGATCGACACGTTACTGGGCGAACGTGGCATGGGATTATCAGAGGGACAGATGCAGCGAATCGCCATTGCAAGGGCTGTTTTTGCGGACAACCCGATTCTCATGCTGGATGAATCCACCAGTGCACTGGACGAGGCGACGGAGACGAAGCTGCTGCAGCATTTGCGTTCCATGACCGATAAGACCGTATTGATCGTCACCCACAGACCAGCGGTACTTGCAATCTGTGACAAGGAAATCTGTTTTTCACAGGCAGGTGTGACGGAGAAAGAGTTGAGGAGAAGGAATCAAGATGATTGTAAATGATTGGAAACTTACGGATATAGACAAGAAGGCCCGGCCGGAATATGACCTGTTATATCTGATCAGCTGTGTCTTAAATGACGTTGTGCCGGACCAGCAGCGGATCGAACAGATGGACTTGAGCATGATATACAAGACTGCCAGATTCCATACGTTGACAGCCATTGCCTGTATGGCGTTAGAATCTGCGGATGCTTTTCGTGGATGTACCGATGCGGAACTTGTTCGGAAGTGGAAAGAGAGCAAGGAAAAGGCGATCCGCAAAACCCTGTTACTGGATGCAGAGCGCCAGAATATCTGTAGCTTTATGGAGCAGGAACATATCTGGTATATGCCGCTGAAGGGTGTGGTATTAAAGGAATTCTATCCCAAGCTTGGTATGCGCCAGATGGCAGACAATGATATCCTCTTTGACAGCAGGTTTCAGAATGAGGTATGCCAATGGATGATACAGCATGGCTATGAGGCGGTATCGGTAGGAAAAGGGAATCACGATGTCTATAGGAAAGAACCTGTTTATAATTTTGAGATGCATACTTCCTTGTACGGGAAAGCGCATGATAAGGGCTGGGTCAGTTATTACCAGGATGTGAAGGAACGTCTGATACGAGACGAAGAAGGCCGATATGGGTATCATTTTACGGACGAGGATTTCTATATCTATATTATTACGCATGCCTATAAGCATTATAGCGCCAGCGGAACCGGTATCCGTTCCATTGTGGATATAGCGGTTTATTTGCAGAAAAAGGAAGATTCTTTGGACTGGGCATATATTTCAGGTGAGTTGAAAAAACTTCATGTAGCAGAATTTGAACAAAATAGCAGGAATCTGGCTGGAAAGGTGTTTTCCAGGGAGCGGTATTATCTGACAGGGGATGAAACGGAATTGCTGGACTATTTTCTCGGTGCTGGTACTTATGGAACCATGGAAAACAGGATTGAGAAAAAGATGCGGGAATATCAGCCGAATGGAGATCTGATCAAAGGTGTCACAAAACGCCGCTATATTGCACAGCGAATGTTCCTGGAGGAAAGTTATTATCAGGATTACGTCCCCTTCGCCTATCGGCATAAATGGTACCGACCGTTTTATTTTGTGTATCGAGTGATACGTGGCCTGCTGCGCAACAGGAAGATGATGCTCAGGGAACTGAAGATCATAATGAAAAAATGATAAAGAGAGGCCTGGGCCTCTTTTTTTCACGATTGAATAGGAAAATGAGGATCACTTTTAAAATGGAGTGGGCTTTTTGACTGTGTAAATAGCGTATTAAGTGAAATAGTCTCCAATGTTAGTATCTGAGTATAGGTTGCAATTGCCTGATAAGAAGGTGCTAAGAGAAAAATTACAGGAGTTAGTTAATTTATCTGAAGAGGAGATTCAGTAAATGGATTGTGTCACCAGTGGTGACACAATTCGGATAAAAAGATATCTAATAAAAAATATGAGTGTGATTAATTCGGCACACTTGTGTGCCGAATTGCAGATTAAATGTTAAATGGAGTCTAACTGCACGTTAGTTGATAATTCAGAGGGTGTATATGAAAGAAGAAATTGGCTTGAACAGTAGAATTTATCTGCCAGAATATTTCACAGGTAATATTGCAAAATCTTTTCATAAGGTAATTAAACGTGCAATGATTGCTTGCGAAAACAGTGGACATCATATTACAGACGATTTTCCTGAGGTCAGGAAAATCGTTGAAGCAGGAGCAACAAATAAACCAGTTAAAGACTATGAACTCACAAGATATGCATGCTATCTGATTGTACAAAATGGCGATCCTCGTAAAGAGGTGATTGCATTGGGACAAACATATTTTGCAATCCAAACATATCGTCAAGAACAGAACTTATTGCAAATTTATTTAGAATATCGCAAACAGAAGAGAAGCTTCGAAAAGATGAAGTGGAAGATGCAAAAACAGCAACTGCTATCCACTATTCGGTTGGAAAAGAAGTTAGAACAGCAATAGAGAAGATTGGCGGAACTATGCCGTAGATATATCCTGGCATAAAGTCATGGATTTTGTCAGGGCACTGTATGCCCTCTCAGAGGACGCAAGTTGATCTTATAGAAACTACATTAAACTTTGCGTGGGAGCAACCAGCGACTCAAAATGATAAAGAGGGGCCTGGGCCTCTTTTTTTCACGATTGAAAGGAGAACATTTCTCTGTTATAATTAGTCATTATGAGTGAGGAGATGGCAGATGGTATGAAAAAATATATGCTGATGCACAAAAGTATTCCTGTAGCGGATATAGAACTTGATGAAGCAACTTGTGTAATTTCTGCTGTCGGTCATGTTTATTCAGAAGATCATGTGCCGGTAGGAATACCGGTGAAAAAAGGTTTGATTAACCGGGCAGCATTAAATGAGTGGTGGAAAGGCAGAGCCATACCTGCAAGCCGTGTGGGGATCCGGAATGCATTGGAGGAATTGCATCTTTCCACAACGCAGAAACTGTTGGAGAAATGTCTGGGACTTAGTCTTTCTGATCAATACTGGATCTGCCCTGCTGATTCTGGAATAGAGTGGTCACAGGTGAATTTCTTTGAACACTCATTTTCTGAGGATGTAGGTAATATCCTGTTTGGGCAGGGATCTGCAAGTGATCCTATGAGTCTGATGTCACCAGATAACACGTCAGACGGATGGCTGAAGAAAAAATGGAAAATTATAGATGGAAAGCGTTGCCTGATTAAGGGTGGAAGTGGTGCTACCCAGCAGGAGCCATATAATGAAGTGCTGGCAGGCAGCATTATGAAACGCCTGGGTATTCCTCATGTGGAGTATTCCTTACTGGTAGAAGATGATTATCCATATAGCGTGTGTGAAGATTTCATTACATCGAAGACAGACCTCATTTCTGCATGGTATCTGATGAAGACCATGAAGAAATCGAATCACGTATCGGTCTATCAGCACTATCTGGATTGCTGTAATGCATATGGCATTCCGGGAATCAAAGAATCGCTTGACCGTATGATGGTTCTGGATTATCTGATTGTGAACGAGGACAGGCACCAGAACAATTTTGGTGTAATCCGTAATGCAGAAACGCTGGAATATATGGGGGCGGCACCTATTTTTGACAGCGGCACATCACTCTGGTTTGATAAACCGACTATGATGATTGATGCAAGGGCAAAAGTCGGATGCAAACCATTCAAGAATGATCACGAAGAACAGATAAAACTGGTAACTTCGTTTGACTGGCTTGATTTAAATACTCTTTATGGAATTGATGAAGAATTACGGGAATTGGTTCGAGGTTCTCTGTTCATAGATGAGAAACGGTGTGATGCACTTTGCAGGGCTTTGAGAAACAGGGTAGATATGTTGACAGATATTGTAAATACAAAAAGAACAGGTTATGCGGCAGATGATTGTCACGGTGATGTGAAAGAGGACATTCCTTATTCCAATTAGGGATTGCGTTCCTGTTTTCATTTGACCTATTATAGCCAATGAACTGTGTCTTAATGACGTTACGCCAGAATAACAGCGTTTATCGACTTATACCCCTTCCTGTGCTATAATGATTTCATTATAGAAGACAGAAAGGGGTATTTTTATGGATGAAATATCCAAGAATAAACCTAAAAAACATATATGTGCGGGTCTGCTGGCTCATGTGGATGCGGGGAAGACGACCCTGGCGGAGAGCCTGCTTTTCTTAAGCGGCAGCATTCGCAAAGCCGGACGTGTGGATCATCAGGATGCTTATCTGGATACTCATGCGCTGGAGCGTTCCCGCGGCATTACCATATTTTCCAAGCAGGCCCAGATCCATTGGGAGGATATGGATGTGACCTTGCTGGATACGCCTGGGCATGTGGACTTTTCCGCGGAAATGGAACGGACGCTTCAGGTATTGGATTATGCTATATTGGTCATCAGTGGTGCGGACGGTGTGCAGGGGCACACGCTGACCCTGTGGCGTCTGCTGGAACGGTATCGTATACCGGTCTTTCTTTTTGTGAATAAGATGGACCAGGATGGCACCGACAGGCAGAAACTTATGGAAGAGATACAGCGGGAATTAAGCGGCAGCTGCATAGATTTTACTGCCCGTGATACGGAATGGATGGAAAGCGTTGCACTGTGTGAGGAAACACTCATGCAGGAATATCTGGAGACGGAGCACATACCGGAGCAGGCCGTGGCGGGGCTTATACAGAAACGGCAGATATTCCCCTGTTACTTTGGCTCGGCATTGAAAATGCAGGGCGTGGAAGCGTTGCTTGACGGTCTGCGCAGGGAGACTGTAATGCCGGAATACCAGGCGGCATTTGGCGCGCGTATCTTCAAAATCGCCAGAGATGAGCAGAACATGCGTCTGACCTATATGAAGATTACCGGAGGTACCCTGCCCGTGCGGACGGCACTCACACCGGAGGAGAAGGTCAATCAGATCCGCATTTATTCCGGGGAGAAGTATGAGACCGTGCAGGAGGCGACTCCCGGCATGGTCTGCGCGGTGACCGGGCTGGTACATACCTTTGCGGGGGAATGTCTGGGCTGCGAGCAGGGAACTTACACACCGATGCTGGAGCCGGTGCTTACTTACAAGGTGAATCTTCCGGCTGACTGCAATATACCAGAGATGCTGGAGAAACTGCGCAGGCTGGAGGAGGAAGAACCGGAACTTCATATCATGTGGAATGAGGAACTTCAGGAGATTCAGGCTCAGGTCATGGGTGAAGTGCAGATTGAAATAGTAAAGAGCCTTATCGCAGAACGGTTCGGCACAGAGGTTTCTTTCGACTCTGGAAATATTGTTTATAAGGAAACGATCACAGAGCCTGTGGAGGGTGTGGGACATTTTGAGCCGCTGCGTCATTATGCGGAGGTGCATTTGCTGCTGGAACCGGGAAAAGCAGGCAGCGGCATGCAGTTTGATACGGTGTGCAGTGAAGATGTGCTGGACAAGAACTGGCAGCGTCTGATCATGACGCATCTGGCGGAGAGGGAACACCGCGGTGTCCTGACCGGATCGATGATTACCGATATGAAGATTACCATATTGACGGGGCGTGCCCATGACAAGCATACGGAGGGTGGTGACTTCCGCCAGGCAACTTACCGGGCTATCCGTCAGGGATTGCGCAAGGCGGAAAACATTCTGCTGGAGCCTTATTATCAATTTCGTCTGGACGTTCCCCAGGAAATGCTGGGACGGGCCCTGACAGATATGGAGCGGATGCAGGGCAGCGTGGAACCACCCGTCATAGAGAATGGGAGAGCCGTACTGAAAGGCTATGCGCCGGTAGCAGTTATGCGCAGTTATCCTATGGAGGTCATTGCGTATACGAGAGGTGCAGGGCAGCTGTCCTGTATGCCGGGCGGCTACCGACCGTGCAAAAATGCAGAGGAAGTTATCGATGCCTGTGGATATGATGCAGATGCGGATGTGGGAAATCCTACGGGCTCCGTGTTCTGTGCCCATGGAGCTGGCTATTATGTTCCATGGGATGAGGTAGAAGCGCACATGCATCTGCCCTATGTCTGGGAGAAGAAAAGGCAGAAGCCACAGGGGAATGTCACGGAGCCTGTGCGGCATACCATGTCGGATGCATACGCCACAGACAAAGAACTGGCGGCGATTTTCGCAAAGACTTACGGTGAACCGAAAACAAAACTGGCAGACACAACGCGCCGGGTCTACGGCAAAAGAAGTGGCTCGGAAAATCCGGTAACGAAGATTTACACGGAGAAGAAACAGATCGATAAAGAACAATATCTTCTGGTGGACGGCTACAATATTATTTTTGCATGGGAAGAATTGAGTGAACTGGCGAAATACAGTCTGGATGGTGCCAGAGATGCCCTCATGGACATGCTTAGTAATTACCAGGGATATAAGAAGTGTCATCTGATCCTGGTCTTTGACGCATACAAGGTCAAGGGCAATCCGGAGACGGTCTTGCAGTATCATAATATCCAGATCGTCTATACCAAGGAGGCCCAGACCGCCGATGCCTATATTGAGAAATTTGCTCATGAGATGGGGCGGAAGCATGATGTGGTGGTAGCCACTTCTGACGGATTGGAGCAGATCATTATTCTGGGGCAGGGCTGTCGGCTGTTCTCCGCCAGAGAATTGAAGGAAGAGCTGGAGCGCACCAATGAGGAGGTCCGCAGCCAGTTTCCCAAACAGACCAGAAGCCACCGAAACTATCTCTTCGACTGGTTGAGTGATGATCTGGCAGAAAAACTGGAACAGATACGTCTACATGGAGATGAAAATAATGAACGAAACTGATAAAATAAAACCGTCAAAGATACAGATGTCGGAAACAAAACTGGTGATCGGGCTGCTGGCTGTGGCGGGCGGCTTTCTGGACGCCTATACCTATATATGCAGGGGAAAAGTATTTGCCAATGCCCAGACCGGAAACATGGTCCTGTTCGGCATCCATCTTGCGGATGGAGAAATAGAGACGGCCTGTTATTATCTGCTCCCAATCCTTGCCTTTGCCATGGGAGTGGTGATCTCTGACCGCATGCGCATGCATTATAATAAAAAGAGTCATTTTCATTGGAGACAGTGGGTGCTTTTCATCGAAATCCTAGCATTGACCGGAAGTATTTTTCTGCCGCAGGGGAACTATGATACCATAGCGAATACCATTGTATCCTTTGTGTGTTCCCTGCAGGTGCAGAGCTTCCGCAAGATCGCCGGAAAGGCCTGTGCCACGACCATGTGTACCGGAAACTTGAGAAGCGGTACGGACCTGTTGAACAAATACTGGTCCACCAAAGAGAAAAAAGATTTCCGCGCCGCTATGCATTACTTCGGCATCATCGCAGAATTCATAATAGGAGCCATTATAGGCGCCTTCCTGACCACCTGGTTCGGCCTACCTGCCGTACTTTTCGCTGTAGCAGCATTGCTGGCCGTGTTCATTTTCCTGTTCTATGAAGAAGAGGGGAAACAGAAGATGTTTATGTAATGCATTTGGTATGATTGTAAAGATATCTTTGTGAAAATGACGCTGCAAAGTACCGTAAAAAATCAGGCGGGGCATATGGAAGAAAAATAAGTTAGCCTGCCCCATAGTTGTAATTATAATGTCCAATATACAGGGAATGGGGCAGTGGTAGAAAAATTCACCCATGATGCCCCGCTATTTCAACAAAACGGGGCAGAGCGTAGAAGAAAAATTGTATATGCCCTTTTGAGTGATTCAAATCATGTAAAAATGGAATAAAATGTATGCCGCGGGGCATGGGAGTTAGAAAAAATTGCATATGCCCCATGAGCGATTCAAAGCATATAAAAATGGAATAAAATGCATGCTGTGGAGCATGGGAATTGGAAAAAATTATATATGCCCCATGAGTGATTGAAAGTATACAAAAAAGGAATGATGGTGTTTACTGCGAAAATGAGTCAGGAAGAGAAAAAGAAAATATTAAAAGAGGATTTTGATATTGATACAGAAGCAGAAAAGGAAATCGGAGAGGAGTTGGAACAAATGTGTAATCTGAGTGAAGCAATAGAGCAAAAAGGAGTGGAAAAAGGAGTAGAAAAAGGAGTGGAAAAAGGAGTAGAAAAAGGAGTGGAAAAAGGAGAGGGTTATTTGCTGCATTGGCTGAAAGACTGATAAACGACAATCGGATGGATGATCTGAAAAAAGTGACCGTGGATAAAGTATCTAGAGAAAAACTGTATAAAGAGTACGGCTTAAAAACGGTCGGGTGAAAAGTCAAGGGGTAAAACTTTATAAAATTTTCCGGGAAACGGAATAAGGGAAAGCCATAATGAGAATCATTTTACTAGAAAGAAATTACATTCTATCTAGGAGGATATTCCATTATGGCTTTTCATAAAGTAGAAATATGTGGTGTGAATACAGCGACGCTGCCTGTTTTGAGCAAAGAGGAACGAGAAGAATTAATGGTAAAGTTAAAGGCTGGGGATACCAATGCCAGAGAACGGTTCATCCAGGGGAATCTGCGGCTGGTCTTATCTATCATCAAGCGGTTTTCCAACTCGGAAGAAAACGCGGATGATCTGTTCCAGATCGGCTGCATCGGCTTGATCAAGGCTATCGACAATTTTGACATGACCATGGGTGTGCAGCTGTCTACCTACTGTGTGCCTATGATTATCGGGGAGATCCGCAGGTATCTGCGGGATAATAATTCTATCCGGGTCAGCCGCTCTCTGCGGGATACGGCCTATAAGGCTATTTATGCCAGGGAAAACTATACCAGGCAAAATCTGCGGGAACCCACCATCATGGAAATAGCAAGTGAGATAGGAATCGATAAAGAGGAGATCGTCTATGCTCTGGATGCTATCCAGAGTCCGGTCAGTCTCTATGATCCGGTCTATTCGGAGGGCGGCGACACACTCTACGTCATGGATCAGATCAGTGACAAAAAGAACAAAGAAGAAAACTGGGTGGAGGATTTGTCTCTACAGGAGGCCATCAAGCGTCTGGATGAGCGGGAGCGACGTATCGTCAATCTTCGATATTTCGAAGGCAAGACTCAGATGGAAGTAGCAGAAGAGATCGGCATTTCCCAGGCACAGGTGAGCCGCCTGGAGAAGAATGCGTTAAAAAGAATGAAGTCATATCTGGCTATGTAAAGAAAAAGCCTCGGGTTTATGCCCGAGGTTTGATCATTCTTGCAAGATAAACAACCGGTGTGTCAGCCAGGCTGGTTACGATAAAGATAATGTAGCTGGCCCAGACGATGGACATGAGGGTACCGAAGTCGTACATGCCAAGGAAGGCACCGAAGGTGAACAGAAACGTATTCAGGAACTGCGATATGAGGGTGGAGCCATTGTTGCGCAGCCACAGGTAACGTCTGTGATCACCACATTTTTTTTCGGTAAAAGCCCAGATCTTGTGATAAGCCCATACGTCGAAACGCTGGCAGATGGCATATACCAGAAAGCTTGCCAGCATCAGCCGGGGCGTATTGGAAAAGATGGCCTGGATGTGCGGCATAGCCCAGTCACTTCCAGCTGGGGTATACAGAAGCCAGGACTGGGAAATGATGATGAAAGCAACGGAAGTCATGATACCGATATTGACGGCTTTCTTGGAATCTTCCTTTCCGTATACCTCGCTGATGATGTCGGTCACCAGGAAGGTGGAAGCGAAGAGGATATTCCCCAGAGTCTGTTCCATTCCGAAGGCATTGACCATAATCAATACTTCGATGTTTGCGGCCACGGTAGCCAGCACGGTCCAGCAGTAGAGCCCTGCACGGCCAAACAGGTAGTAAAAGGCCAGCACTCCGCCAAAAAAGAGTATCAGTGATAAAATCAGTATAAGTTCATTAGGCATGTTCTTTTTCTCCTCCCACACCGAAATCGGTGTTGTCAATTAGTATGTCGATTCTTGGGTCATCCTTTATTTCAGGATATATTTCATGCATAAAGACAGCGATCACCGCTGGGTCAGGCTTTATCTTCGTTGTATTTTCCACCATGATATTAATGCAGATCCGCTGGAAAAATTCCAGGCCTGTATTGATATCGAAGTACATGGATTCAACAGTCTGTCCGTGCAGTCCAAAGAGCAGACAGACTTCCTGAAACTGCCGGGCAATGATCTGCGGGTCCTTTTCATCCAGTCCCTTTTTTAGATAGTTTTCCCGGAAATCATAATCAAAGGTCTCCACACCGATCTTTAAGCGCACCTGCACTTTGTATTTCTCGAAGAATGTACGCATGGCTGGAATAGCATCCTGATGTATCCAGTGACATTCAAATCGAAGTTCATGAATGTGATGCAATTGGCATGTCTCACCGATCAGTTGCATGGTCGCATCATCCAGATCTACGAAACTGCCGGAATTGATCACCTCCAGAGAGCCGAATCGTCCGGTCACCTTTGCCAGTTCCTTTTTATTTAATTCGAAATTTGCCTGCTCATCCTTACAGTAGTCCAGGTGATAGTCGCAGAAAGTACAGCGCCTCCATTTGCATCCAGTACCGCGCAGCAGCACGATTTCCCTCGGATTCTTTTCGGTAATAACAGAGTAACGTTCAAAATCCCCTATGGCCATAGGTTTTCTCCTCCTAATAAAAAATGAGCGCAATATCTGCGCCCATCATAACTACGTTCAATCATAATAACAAAATTGAATCAGATCCTAGTTTTGTTTAGAGACAGGATGGTTACGAACTGTCTTATGCAATTGGTGTTTTCACACATCGAGAAATTATAGCAGATTAAAAAAAAAGATGCAAGAGGCAGTTTGTTTTTTAGCATTTCCCTAGCATTTTTTCGTACATTTTTCTTCATTGATTTCCACCAGAATAATGTCCTCCCCGATCTGCTGCACGCAGGCCCAGGGAATGACGAATTCATTGTCCCGCGCTAAAAGATTACACAGCCTGGCGGGACCGGGGACGATGATGGCTGTGATACAGCCTGTTTTGCAGTCGAATTCCAGATCGGCAGGACAGCCCAGGGATTTGCAGGTACAGGTATTGATCACATCTTTCTGTCTCAGATCACATAGTCGCATGGCAAACCTGCTTTTTTATTAATCTATGCGAAAAATACAGCAGATATCCATGAAATGTATGTAGAAAAAAACAAGTGTTTCGTTGACATAAAACTTTTCCTGTATTATAATTTCCAAAGGTATGCAAAACGGAAAAGGAGAGTACGTATATGAAGTGTCCATTTTGTAATAATGATAACACAAGAGTAGTAGATTCCAGACCGGTAGATGATAACACAGCAATCCGCCGCCGCCGTATGTGCGATGAGTGCGGGAAACGTTTTACCTCTTATGAGAAGGTGGAGACGATTCCATTGATTGTGATCAAAAAAGATATGACCAGAGAACAGTTTGACCGTTCCAAGATCGAGGCCGGTGTATTACGTGCCTGTTATAAGAGACCTATTTCCGCGCAGCAGATTGAAGACCTGGTGGATGAGGTGGAGAAGGAAGTCATCAACCGCGGTGACAAGGAAATCCCCAGTTCCCAGATCGGCGAACTTGTCATGGACAAGTTAAAAGACCTGGAGGCAGTTGCTTATGTAAGGTTTGCTTCTGTGTACCGGGAGTTTAAGGATGTAAACACATTTATGGATGAATTAAAGAAAATGCTGCATTAATTCTAAGATAAATGTTTTACATAAATGAGAACCAGAGCGAGAGCATGGTATCTCGAGGTAATGAAAGGTAATATTACAACTGAATAGGGCGTCACGCCCGGAAAGAGGAAGAGACTATGAACAAGACAAGTTTCAACACGACCTACTTAGTGCAGCTTGCTTTACTGGTTGCCATCATTTTACTCATGGCTTTTACCCCGATTGGTTACATCAAGACCTTAGGCCTTGAAATCACACTGATTGTTGTACCGGTAACGGTAGGGGCTGTAATCTTAGGACCGAAAGGAGGAGCAATCTTAGGCTTCGTATTCGGTCTGACCAGTTTTATCCAATGCTTTGGAATGAGCCCATTTGGTTCTGTTTTATTGGGACTCAATCCATTTGGATGCTTCATGGTATGCGTGCCTACCCGTACCCTTATGGGATGGCTTACCGGTTTGATCTATAAAGCATTTAAGGGGAAAAAATTAAAGACGCTGCCACATTTCGTTGCAAATCTGGCAGGCCCCATCATGAACACGCTTTTCTTCATGACTATGCTTATTTTGTTTTTCTTCCAGTCCGATTATATTCAGGGACTGGCAGGCGGCCTGAATCCCTTCGCGTTTGTTATCGCCTTTGTCGGCATTAACGGACTCATCGAGGCAGCCGCATGTTTCGTAGCGGGAACGGCTATCAGCAAGGTTCTCACCATGGCATTGAACAGAGGTATTTAATAAAAAAACAGCAGCATAAAGAAAGATTCTTCGTTGTATTCATGAGAATGCAGCGGGGGATTTTTTTTACAACAACTTGTCAAAACGACCGTACAAGTTATACACTAAATAGTACAAAGCTACTATGTGTACAAAGGAGCAATCTGTGATAGAGGAGAGTAGAAAAATGACAAGATTAATTATCAATCCAAACAAGAAAGTAAGTAAAATCAATAAGGAGATATATGGACATTTCGCAGAGCATCTGGGAAGATGCATCTATGAGGGTCTATATGTTGGTGAGGATTCACCCATTGCAAATGTCAATGGGATGCGTACGGATGTAGTAGAGGCATTAAAAGAAATGAGAATCCCGCTGCTTCGCTGGCCGGGAGGGTGTTTTGCAGATGAATACCATTGGATGGATGGCATTGGCCCCAAAGAAAAACGGAAAAAAATCATTAATACACATTGGGGCGGTGTGGTAGAAGATAATAGTTTTGGTACACATGAATTTTTTGAATTGTGTCGTCAGTTAGGCTGTGAAACCTATGTCAATGGCAATCTGGGAAGTGGCACTGTGCGGGAGATGTCCGAATGGATTGAATATATGACCTTTGAAGGTGTCTCTCCAATGGCAGAACTGCGTGCGAAAAACGGGCACGAAGAACCATGGAAGGTGGACTATTTTGGCATTGGAAATGAGAACTGGGGATGCGGCGGGAATATGAACCCGGATTTTTATGCCAATGAATACCGCAGATATCAGACTTATGTACGGGATTATACAGCAGACCACAAAATCAAAAAAATATGCTGCGGGGCTAATGTGGATGACTATGCATGGACAAAAGAAGTGTTGGAGACTTGTTATAAGCATTCGCAGCGATCCCCGCATGGTTTTATGGATGGCCTGTCACTACATTATTATGTTCATCCGGAGGGATGGGAAATCAAAGGAAGTGCGACTGAATTTGACGCAAGTGTGTGGTATAAGACTATGTTTAAGGCTTTATATATGGAAGAATTAATTGTACGACATGCAAACATTATGGATATGTATGACCCAAATCAGGAAATCGCCATGATTGTGGATGAATGGGGTACCTGGTTTACCTGTGAGCCGGGCACAAATCCGGGATTCTTATATCAGCAAAATACCATGCGGGATGCGTTGGTAGCCGGTATTACCCTGAACTTGTTCAACAAACACAGCGACCGAATTAAAATGGCGAATATCGCACAAATGATCAATGTGCTGCAGTCAGTGATCCTGACCGAGGGCGAAAAGATGATAAAAACCCCCACATATTATGTGTTTAATATGTATAAATATCATCAGGATGCTACGCTGGTAGACAGCAGCATAGACACAGAGGAAATCGGAACGGAAGAAGCGTATCAGGTGCCAAACCTAACGGAATCGGCATCGGTAGATGATGAGGGGACGCTGCATATTACGGTAACCAATCTGTCTTTAGACAAAGCCTATGAAGTAGATACGTTACTTGTGGATACAACATTTTCAGATATCAAAGGTGATATTTTGACCAATGAGATGCATGCGATGAATACCTTTGATGATCCGGAAGTCGTAAATACGAAGAACTTTAACGGGGTAGAAAAAACCAGGACGGGCATAAAGTTCACAATTCCTGCTTGTAGTATTGTGCATCTCACCGTAAAATAAAGAAATACTCCGACTGATAGATACGAGGGTGATTATATATGGAAGAAAACGCACAGCGTATATGCAGAAAATGTCTCCTGCGGGAAATGCAGGAAGGAGAATATTTTAAAAATATGTATGAGTATATTGCACGATTGCCAGAGGAGGATAAGGCAGCAACGGAAACGTACGAAGAACGTCTTCGTGTGTGTAAGAATTGCGAAAACTTATGGAACGGTATGTGCCGTATATGTGGCTGTTATGTAGAAATGCGGGCTGCCATGAAGGCCAGGGCCTGTCCAGATATAACGGAAAGGTGGAAAAGAGAATGTTAGAGGAATGAAAGCAAGGTTTGTGAGGCGAAAATGCCAGAAAAGATATCGTGGAATTTTACGGTATCTTTTTTTATAAAAAAGTTATTTAAAGCCCCTGTATATCTATGCTATAATGTATGCAGTGTTTCAGATAAAAATTTGCGAGGTGCAGATATGAAGAGAGTATTATTGAAATTAAGCGGCGAAGCATTGGCCGGCGATAAGAAGACTGGATTTGATGAGGCAACTTGTACCCGGGTAGCAAAACAGGTAAAGACGTTGGTGGACGAGGGCACGCAGGTAGGCATCGTCATCGGAGGCGGCAACTTCTGGCGAGGAAGAAGCAGCGAGAATATCGACCGCACCAAGGCAGACCAGATCGGTATGCTGGCAACGGTTATGAACTGTATTTATGTGTCTGAGATCTTTCGGTCTGTAGGGATGATGACTCAGGTGCTCACACCGTTTGCATGTGGTTCCTTTACGAAATTATTTTCCAAGGACCGTGCTAATAAATATTTTGACCGGAATATGGTTGTATTCTTTGCAGGCGGCACAGGCCATCCATATTTTTCTACAGATACGGCTACGGTACTGCGCGCTATAGAGATAGAAGCGGAGACGATCCTTCTGGCAAAAGCCATCGATGGTGTATACGACAGCGATCCAAAGGAAAATCCAGACGCAAAGAAGATCGATGAGATTTCCATTCAGGATGTGGTAACGCTGAAGCTGGGCGTGGTGGATATGGCGGCTTCTATTTTATGTATGGAAAACAAAATGCCTATGCTGGTATTTGGATTGAACGAAGAAAACAGCATTGTAAATGCAGCACATGGGATCATTAACGGTACAAGGGTTACCGTATAATAGAGATATTTTCAGGAGGAAATAAGAAATGGATGAAAGAATCAAAGTATATGATGACAAAATGACAAAATCTCTGCACAGTCTGGAGTCAGAACTGGCAACCATCCGTGCAGGACGTGCTAACCCGCATATTCTGGACCGTATTACCGTGGATTATTACGGTACCCCTACTGGTCTGCAGCAGGTGGCGAACATCAGCGTGCCGGAAGCCCGTATGATACAGATCCAGCCATGGGAGCCATCTTTGGTAAAGGCTATCGAGAAAGCTATCCTGGTTTCTGATATTGGTATCAACCCGAATAATGACGGCAAGATTATTCGTCTGAACTTTCCGGAGCTGACTGAGGAACGCAGAAAAGAACTGGTCAAGGATGTGAAGAAAAAAGGAGAAGCAGCCAAGGTTGCTATCCGTAACATCCGCCGTGATGCCAACGATGCCATGAAGAAACTGTCCAAAGCGGATGTTTCTGAAGATGAGATCGCTGAGCTGGAAGACAATGTTCAGAAAATGACCGACAACTATATCAAGGACGTAGACAAAGCTGTGGAAGCAAAATCAAAAGAGATCTTAACCGTTTAAATAATCTAAAAGCATCAGGGACATCTGAGCACAGGAATATGTGTCAAGCTGTCCCTTTTCTCTTGAAAGAAACAGTTGGAGGAATATGTATGAATGTACCAAATCATATCGCCATTATTCTGGATGGCAATGGCAGATGGGCAAGAAGCAAGGGCATGCCGCGTCATTACGGGCATGTAAAGGGCTGTGCCAATCTGGAAAAGATTTGTGATCACGTAAAGGATCTGGGGGTAAAATATCTGACGGTGTACGCATTCTCCACGGAGAATTGGAAACGCTCTCAGGAGGAGGTCAGCGGGCTTCTGGATATTTTTCGCAGTTATCTGAAAAAGTGTATGAAGAGCGCCAAGAAAAACAGTATGCGCATCCGTGTGATCGGGGATCCGGCGGCATTTCCGGAGGATATCCAGAAGAGTATTGTGGAACTGGAGGAATATTCCAGCCAGTTTGACAGTATTTATTTTCAGATTGCCTTAAACTATGGCAGCCGTGACGAGATAACGAGAGCGGTCCGCAAGATGGCAAAGGATCAGGAAGCAGGCAGATTAAAGCCGGAGGATATCACGGAGTCAACCATAGAAAACTACCTTGATACGGCGGGGATTCCAGATCCAGATCTTCTGATCCGCACCAGCGGAGAGCAGCGTCTGTCCAATTATCTGCTGTGGCAGCTGGCTTATACGGAGTTTTATTTTACGGATGTACCATGGCCGGCTTTCCATAAAAGGGAATTGGTCAAGGCTATTGAGAAATATAATGAAAGAGACCGACGATTCGGGGGAGTCAAGGAGGAAGCCTGATGTTCAAGACAAGGTTAATGAGTGGTATTGTATTGGTGCTGATTGCGCTGTTGACGATTATATGCGGAGGACCGGTACTGTTTGTTACACTGTTGTGCATTTCACTGATCGGTATGCAGGAGTTGTACCGCGCTATGGGTGTGCGCAAGGATGGATTTAATCTGCTGGAGATAGTGGGATATGTGGGCGTGCTGATTTATTATGCGGTGGTGTATTTTGGGCTTCATGAATTTTATCTGCCGGCGCTTCTTGGCGGACTGATTCTGATCATGTTTGTCTACGTATTTACGTATCCCAAATATCATGCAGGTGAGATTATGGCAGTATTTTTCGGCATCGTTTACGTGGGTGTCATGCTATCTTACATTTATCAGACCCGTCTTCTGGAGGATGGTGCCTTTATTGTCTGGCTGATTTTTCTGTGTTCCTGGGGATGCGATACCTGCGCTTACTGTGTGGGTGTTCTCATTGGAAAACATAAGATGGCACCTGTGTTAAGCCCGAAAAAGTCGGTGGAAGGTGCTGTTGGCGGAGTGCTTGGAGCGGCTCTTCTGGGGGCCATCTATGCGGCAGTTACGGGAAGAGATGTGCTGATGTTTGCCGTTATCTGTGCCGTGGGCGCATTGATTTCCATGGTGGGAGACCTGGCGGCGTCTGCCATCAAGCGAAACCAGAACATCAAAGATTATGGCGCGCTGATACCAGGGCATGGCGGTATTCTGGATCGTTTTGACAGCGTGATTTTTACGGCTCCCATTATTTATTTCCTGGCGGTGGTACTTTTATAGAGGTAGAATAGTGACAAGGTACGTCACAGTTTGGACACAAACAAAAGTTACACTGGAGACTTAACATGAAATAACAGATTTTGGAGAACATATAGTTACAGAGAAAGGTTTGAAATGATATCAAAACAGGTGGTAGTATAATATGAGTATTGTAATTGCTTTAGTAGTTTTCAGTGTGATTATCCTGTTTCACGAATTCGGGCATTTCCTTTTAGCGAAGATGCACGGTATCGTGGTCACAGAATTTTCCCTGGGAATGGGACCGCGGCTTCTGAGCACGGTGAAGGGGGATACCAGATATTCCCTGAAACTCTTGCCTTTTGGCGGCTCCTGCATGATGCTGGGAGAGGATGACGCTGAGGATAAGGAGGGCTCTTTTAACAGCAAGGGAGTCTGGGCACGTATTTCTGTCATAGCGGCAGGCCCGATTTTTAATTTTATTCTGGCTTTTGTCCTGGCCGTTATCATCATCAGTGTGGTGGGCTATGATCCGGCTACGACTTACGGTGTGGAGGATGGTTCTCCAGCCGCAGAGGCAGGGCTGCAGGACGAGGATCTGATCACGGAATTCCAGGGGGAGCACGTAGATATCGGCCGTGATGTGAATACGTACCTGTCACTTTATGGCGTGGAGGCCGGTGATGAGGTATCCATGACTTACGAGCGGGATGGTGTGGAAAACAGTATTACATTTACCCCGGCATCGGTGGAACGTTATCTGCTTGGATTTACCTACAATCAGAATGCAGAGAGTGTGGAGATCACAGAGGTTTCCAAGAATCAGCCCCTGGATCAGGCCGGTGTCAAGGCAGGGGATGTGATCGTAGCCATCGATGGAAATACGGTGACGGACGCTGCTTCCCTTCAGGCTTATCTGGAGGCACATCCATTGGAGAATAGGGAAGTCGAAGTGACTTATCTGAGAGATGGATTGGACTACAAAGTAAATGTCACACCGAAAATGACGTCCACGGCTAATTTGGGCTTTTACTGTAATTATGGGCGTGTGAAGACGGATGCTCTGGGTGTGCTCAAATATAGCGCTGTAGAACTGAAATACTGGATCAAGACTACGGTCAAGAGTCTGGGACTTCTGATTACCGGCAAATTCGGTATCAAGGACATGTCCGGCCCGGTAGGCGTGGTGGATTATATCGGTGAGACCTATGAAGCAAGCCGTTCCGAGGGCGTGCTTATGACGTGGATGAATATGTTTAACATGATTATCCTGCTCTCAGCAAACCTTGGAGTCATGAACCTGCTCCCCATTCCGGCTCTGGACGGAGGGCGGCTGGTATTCCTTGTCATTGAGGCCATACGGGGCAAGGCGATTAATCGGGAAGCAGAGGGCATGGTGCATTTTGTTGGACTGATGCTGCTTATGGTGCTTATGGTTTTTGTTATGTATAACGATATTTCAAAATTATTTTAGTGAAAAAAGGTGCATAATTTATGCATCTTTTTTTTGTAAAAAATGGCAGAAAACTGCACTTTTTGAAGAGCATTCATACATGAAATTTAAAACTGGTATGGTTAAAAATAATGAAACTGGATATTTTAAACATACCACTAAGGGGATAGAATAGCAAAAAAAGAAAGAGGTAGAAAGCATATGTCAGAAAATCGTTATGAATTAAATAAAGAATTGGCGCAGATGTTAAAAGGCGGAGTTATTATGGATGTGACGACTCCGGAGCAGGCAAAGATAGCGGAGGAGGCAGGCGCATGTGCTGTTATGGCCCTGGAGAGGATTCCAGCCGATATCCGGGCAGCAGGCGGCGTGTCAAGAATGAGTGACCCAAAGATGATCCAGGGGATTCAGGAGGCCGTGTCCATTCCAGTTATGGCAAAATGCAGAATCGGACATTTCGCAGAAGCACAGGTGTTGGAGGCTATTGAGATCGACTATATTGATGAGAGTGAAGTGCTTTCCCCGGCGGATGATGTCTATCATATTGACAAAACAAAATTCAAGGTACCCTTTGTGTGTGGTGCAAAGGATCTGGGCGAGGCACTTCGAAGAATCAGTGAGGGCGCATCCATGATCCGGACCAAAGGCGAGCCGGGTACAGGTGATGTAGTCCAGGCGGTCAGACATATGAGAATGCTGAACCGGGAAATAGCAAAAATCCAGGCGCTTCGAAGTGATGAGCTGTTTGATGAGGCGAAGAAACTCCAGGTATCTTATGATCTGGTACTTTATGTCCATGAGAATGGAAAACTTCCGGTAGTTAATTTTGCCGCAGGTGGGATAGCGACTCCGGCGGACGCAGCACTCATGATGCAGCTGGGGGCAGAAGGACTTTTTGTAGGATCTGGAATCTTCAAATCAGGCAATCCACAGAAGCGTGCCAATGCCATCGTAAAAGCAGTGACCAATTATCAGGATGCGAAATTAATCGCAGAACTTTCCAAAGATCTGGGAGAAGCAATGGTGGGTATCAATGAACAGGAAATAGAACTTCTGATGGCTGAGCGGGGAAAATAGAAATGCAGAATGAAAAAATAACAGTCGGTGTGCTGGCTTTGCAGGGAGCATTCATCGAACATGAACAGATGATAAAAAGCCTGGGGGCAAATACAGTGGAACTCCGGCAAAAATCAGATCTGGACCAGAAAATTGACGCAGTCATCCTTCCGGGCGGTGAAAGTACCGTCCAGGGGAAACTGCTGAATGAACTGGATATGATGGAACCATTAAAGGCCATGATCAAAGCAGGCAAGCCTGTTTTGGCAACCTGCGCCGGGTTGATTTTGCTGGCTGAACACATAGAAGAAGATGATCATCTGTATTTTGGAACATTGCCTGTGACAGTAAAGAGAAATGCATACGGAAGACAACTGGGCAGTTTCTCTCAGAATGCATGTATTGCAGGAGTCACAGGCGGAGAATACCTCATGCGGTTTATCCGGGCTCCCTATATTGCAGGGAGCACAGAGCAGGTAGAGGTACTGGCGAGAGATGCAAAGAATCATATCGTCGGTGTTAGATATGAAAACCAGCTTGCTTTTGCATTTCATCCGGAACTGACAGGAGATACACGGATACATGAATCGTTTTTGAATATGGTATGATGTAGAAGGCGATCCGTGTCCTGTGTTTTTAAAAACTGGTCAATACAGCGTTTCGCCCAATGTCTGAAAGAGAAGTGCAGGCTGGATCGGCTTGCTTAAATGCGCATCCATGCCCACTTCCTTTGTCTGCTGAATATCTTCGGCGAAGGCGTTGGCGGTCATTGCGATGATAGGAACCGTCTTTGCGTCCCTGCGTGGCAGGGCACGAATCATTTTTGTGGTTTCGATGCCATCCATAACAGGCATACGAATATCCATGAGGATCGCATCGTAATAATCTGGCGCGGAATGCTGAAACATATCCACACCGGCCTGTCCATTATCAGCATGTTCCACAAGCATGCCTTTTGTTTCCAAAAGTCGAGTTGCAATCTGTGTATTTAAGGGATGGTCTTCACAAAGAAGAACTCTCTTTCCACTTAATTCAATGTCTGTAGTTACATTGCTCTGATTATTTTTATATTCTGCAATCTGCTCATCCGTTGCAATCTGCAATTTCAAAATGAGTGTAAAGCAGGAACCCTTCCCCAGTTCACTTGTGACATAGATATCGCCGCCCATCTTCCTCAGAAGTTGTTTTGCGATGGCCATACCAAGGCCGGTACCCTGTGTAACACCTGTTCTGGTGGAATTCTCCTGTGCAAAAGCATCAAAGATATGGGGCAGGAATTCCTGACTCATGCCGATGCCGTTGTCTTTAATCATAACTTTATCCGTAATCACGCCATTTTCAACGGAAAGATTCTCTATGGAAACATCAATACAACCATCGATAGGCGTGAATTTCACTGCATTGCCAAGGACATTCATAATGATTTGTTCAATGCGGCTGACATCCACGTAAAGAAGCGTAAAGGGAATATTCTCTGCGCGGACAGTCAGTTTAATATTCTTTTCTTTCATGCTGATTTTCGCAAGGCCAAGTGCATTGTTGAACAGCGTTCGTCCATCACAAACGAGTGGGTGTAATTCTAATTTACCGCTTTCGATTCTGTTCACATCAAGAGTATCGTTGATCAGATTCAGCAGATATTCACCCGACATCTCCAGTTCATTTAAGTCACGCAGTACTTTCTCATCGGCAGCGTTGTCTTTTAGCAGGGCAGTCAAACCGAGAATGCCATTTAAAGGCGTTCGCATATCATGGCTGACACGAGATAAGAAGTTTGTCTTTGCCTTATTTGCATTCTGGGCTTCCTCCAGGGCCGCTTCCAATGCAGCCTTTTGTTTTTTCCACTCAGGGTTGATATTCCGCAGAATACCAGTCATTCGCTTTATTTTATGCGCGGAATCTAATTCCACATGTCCGGTGATTTCTGTCCATTGGTAACTGGCATCTTTTAAGGTCATCCTGGCGATAACATGCCCACAATCCCCCTCCGTACTCAGCCTATGGACGTAGGCTTTCACCTGTTGGTAATCATCCGGGTGGAAGCATGATTTAGCACGATCAATGTCCATAATGGCTGCTGGATCGTAATCGCTGAATTTGTAGTGTTTGAAAGAATCTGATGTATAAAAATTGCCAGACGCATCCAATTCAAAATAGGTGGTTTGGGTAAGCCCCAATATGGTACGGTAATAATCCTGTTCCGCTTTTGCCTGAATGACATCATCGCTCACAAGTGTATGAACAGCATAAAATACTGCAACATCGTCAGGTTCCATGTCAAAATCAATAAGATTTGCATCCAGACGGATTAGAACACTGGTTTTATCCTTACGGTAGATATGGTAGGTTGTGGAAAACGGCTGTTTTGTTCTTAAACTTTTATTGATAGTTTCACGAAGGTATGGAACATCTTCTGATACCACATTGGAAATCGCATCACGATCCAGGATCTCGAGTAAGTCGTTTACACTGTCATATCCACAGATTTTTGCCAGCCCATCCGACACAAAATCTCTGGCAAAAATACCGTTTTTTTTCAGTCGGTAGATGGCAACACCACCTGGGATGCCGGATAATAAGGCCTTTTCTTTTTTTCGGTTCACATCCAGTTCTTTTTCCAGATGATATTTTTCTAGGGCTGAGTTTGGCACGGATGTATGTACATTGGCGATCAGCCAGCTATTATTAGTCTTCACACAGCAGACGGTCCCTCTGACTGTGAATCCTGCAGTCACCCCGGGTACTTCCATTTGTCTCCCGGTTACTGTTATAACAATGACATCAGGGGTTAATTTCTGAACGAGGGGTGAATCCATTTTTATACCAAAAGAATCAGGAAAGGCAGAAAAATCTGTTTCCAGCAATTTCCGTAATGCTTCTTTACCGTGGGCACTGTCATCGTTTTCAGTTCCAATCCATTCAATATTATCGGTAACGCAGGAAAGGATAGATTCTATATCTCGGTTTTTGTAATAAGCGCGTACTAATGTGCTCAAAACTTCCGCTGCATTGTTATATATCATGGGTGTTACCTCCGAATTCAATTTTACATAATGGGGTTTTCAAATCTCTGCTTATTCTATAATATACATTTTTTACGCAAATAGCAATATAGGATTGTGGGTGATTTTACGGAAATGAATTTGCAGGGGAGAGAAGAGAAAGAAAGTGATTTAAAATAGTTGTTGATATTAGAAAGAAGGTGCATAAGATAGAATAACAGGGTCTGTGAGGTTATTCTATGTATACACCGTTTCTCATGCAGCAAAATTCTCAAATCGATAAAGGTCGATTACAGGTTAATGTGGTTTCGAATATAAGGAACCGTCCGGTGGCCAATGCACGCATCTCTATCTCTTATACGGGAGATCCGGAGTCCATCATCGAGGAGGTGCGGACGGATAGCTCCGGGCAGTCGCCTGTGGTGGAGTTGTCTACGCCGCCGCTGGATTACAGTATGGAACCAGGCCAGTACCAGCCCTATTCGGAGTATAACCTTCGTATAGAGGCGGAAGATTTTGCCCCGGTGAATATCAGCGGGACCGAATTACTTCCGGAGGTGAAGGCCGTACAGCCAGTCCGTATGGAATCGCGGGAGCCGGAAAATACCATAAAGGCGAATATTCTGGCCATCATGTCCTTTACGTTGAACCGCGTATATACGGAGTGGTACCGGAACACCCACAAATTCGGGGTAATAAAACGGTTATTCTAGATAGTTTAAAAATTGAATTGAAGAATGGAAAGAGAGTGTAACTAAGCGATAAATCTGAAATTATTATGGTACATCATTTGAAAAAATAATAAAAATGAGGAAAATCAGCAAAGAACAAAGAATAATCCTGTGTTGCTACCATTCTGATAAAGAACAGATGGAGGTTCTGTTAGAACTGTTTCGAGAAGTATTTGATAAGTATTTAAAATGTTTGTGACATAATAAATATCATAAGCCCTGAGACACCGTAGAAAGTGTTTCAGAAAAAGGCATATTTTTATTCAACAAAAGAGGTTGTAAAAGATACAGTATAAATAGTATAATAAACAAAAGCATAGGAGGAGAAAATTGCTATGTGTGATGTGAAAAAATATGAAAACATATATCATGAAATAGAAAAACTGGATCCGGAAGATACTTTACAGTTGGTTCTTGAGGCAGATACGGAAGAAGAAAAAAGTTTTTATGAGATGATAGGGGACTATCTCTTGCAAAAGCGTCAGAAAAAAATAATCGAAGGGAATCTTTTTTGATGAAAAGGTACATTCTTATTGCAGGTGTAAACGGAGCAGGTAAATCTACCTTATATCAGGCGTTGCCATCCCTGTTTGATATGAATCGTGTAAATACAGATGAGATTGTAAAAGCGATCGGTGATTGGAAAAATATGGCTGATGTAATGACTGCGGGTAAAATTGCAATTAAAAGAATTGGCGAGTATTTTAATTCTGAAGAATCCTTCAATCAGGAAACCACATTATGCGGGCAGGCTATTTTGAAAAAAATTAATTATGCTAAAGAAAAGGGCTATTTGATTGAAATGCATTATATTGGTGTTGATGATGTGAGGATAGCAAAGGAAAGAGTGCATAAAAGGGTAGCAAATGGCGGGCATGGAATACCGGATAAAGATATTGAACGACGGTATATACGTTCCTTTGAGAATTTGAAAAAAGTAATGGATCAATGTAACCTTATAGCATTTTATGATAATACGATTTCATTTCGGCGATTTGCGATTTATAAGAATGGGACACCAGTGCGGATATCTAAAAATGTTCCGGAGTGGTTTGAAAAATATATACACTAACAAGTGTGTAGGTTATGATTTTGAGTGTATAATATTTTTGAATATTGATCATGCGAGATAGCAAATATATAAAAATGGGGTAATGCATAAGTGTGCATTATCCTTTGTTTTATTTAAGCGCATAGAAAAGAAGCCAAATTCACATGTGTATTTACTTGCTAATATATCATAGAATGGATATATTAAAAAAAAGAGGAAATGATATTATGCCAAATATTAAACCAATTTGGGATTTGAGAAATTATACAGAAGTTTTAAAAGAAGTAGATGCTACAGGCCGTGTGTATCTAACGAGAAACGGACATGGGGAGTATGCAATACTAACGATGGCTGAAATTGACGAACTTGACCGGTATAGAGCAGCGAATACACTGTTTGAAAAGTTAAAAGCGGCAGAAGAACGTGCGGAACGTGAGGGGTGGATTAATGCGGATGATCTGGAAAAAGAATTGGGGGTATTTGAAGGATGACCATAAAATACTCGCCAGATGCCAGAGACAGACTTCGCAAAATACGGAAAGAAGCAGGGGCTAAGATTATATCCAGTATAACAGGTGCGATCAGAGGTCTTGTAGAAAATCAAAGGAAGTGTCCCATAGTTGGAAGTATTCTTGATTTGAAAAGCCCATATCATTATCTGCATATTGCGAAACATTCAAGAAGGAATAGATGCAATGATTAAACAGAAGGTGCATATTATAGAATAACAGTGAATTTTGAGGTTATTTTATGTATACACCGTTTCTCATGCAGCAAAATTCTCAAATCGATAAAGGTCGATTACAGGTTAATGTGGTTTCGAATATAAGGAACCGCCCGGTGGCCAATGCACGCATCTCTATCTCTTATACGGGAGATCCGGAGTCCATCATCGAGGAGGTGCGGACGGATAGCTCCGGGCAGTCGCCTGTGGTGGAGTTGTCTACGCCGCCGCTGGATTACAGTATGGAACCAGGCCAGTACCAGCCCTATTCGGAGTATAACCTTCGTATAGAGGCGGAAGATTTTGCCCCGGTGAATATCAGCGGGACCGAATTACTTCCGGAGGTGAAGGCCGTACAGCCAGTCCGTATGGAATCGCGGGAGCCGGAAAATCCATTTGACGTCATTGTGATTCCGGCACATACCCTGTATGGGGAGTATCCGGCGAAGATCCCGGAAGCAGAGATAAAGCCCACCAATGAGTCGGGAGAGATTGTTTTAAACCGCGTGGTCATCCCGGAATACATCGTGGTCCACAACGGGGCGCCAAGCGACAGTACCGCGAAGAATTTCTATGTGAAGTACCGGGACTATATCAAAAATGTGGCCTCCAGCGAAATCTATGCCACCTGGCCGGAAAATACCATAAAGGCAAATATTCTGGCCATCATGTCCTTTACGTTGAACCGCGTATATACGGAGTGGTACCGGAACAAAGGCTATGAATTTACCATAACCTCATCCACCGCCTACGATCACAAATGGATGGAGGGGCGTAATGTTTTTGATACCATTGATGCGGTGGTGGATGAGGTATTCAGCAGTTATCTGTCACGGCCCAATGTACGCCAGCCGATCCTGACCCAATACTGCGATGGCCAGCGGGTCAGCTGTCCCAACTGGATGAGCCAGTGGGGGAGCAAATATCTGGGAGACCAGAACTATGCCACCATTGATATTATCCGTTACTATTACGGCGATGATATGTATATCAATTCAGCGGAAGAAATCTCCGGCGTGCCTATTTCCTGGCCGGGATACAGTCTGGATATCGGTGCCAGTGGCGAGAAGGTATTGCAGATACAGGAGCAACTGAACAGGATCCGGGAGGTCTACACGGCGATCCCTGCCATCACCAGTATGGACGGTATTTATGGGGAGAACACTCAGAATGCGGTGCGGAAATTTCAGTCTGTTTTCGGACTGCCGGAGACGGGGATTATTGATTATAAGACCTGGTATAAGATACAGGAAATCTATGTAGGCGTAACCAGAATCGCGGAATTGCAGTAAAAAATATCCACGCAGGCTTCAAAGTCTGCGTGGATATTTTTATTCTTTGATAAGTGATTCCAATGTGCTGTACAGTTTGTCCGGCTCAATGGGTTTGGAGAGGTGTGCATTCATACCGGCTTTGTGACTGGCACGGACATCCTCGGCGAAGGCGTTGGCTGTCATGGCGATAATAGGTATGGAAGCAGCATCTTTCCGATTCAGCGACCGGATCCTTCCTGCCGCGGTCAGACCATCCATAACCGGCATGCGGATATCCATGAGAATCCCATGGAAGGTGTTTTCAGGAGCATGTGCAAAAGCTTCAACACATTTCAGTCCGTTTTCGGTTGCAGTGACCTGAATGCCTTTGCGTTCCAACAAACGACAGATAATCTGCGTATTCATAGGATGATCTTCGCAGACCAGAATCTGTTTCCCTTCCAGAGAAACAGTCGGTACTTTCTCTGGAACAGCTGGTGATACGGCGGAAGGCGCAGCACACTTTTTCATGCTGAGATAGATAAAGAAGGTGGTACCCATACCTTTTGCACTTTCGCACTCGATGACTCCACCCATCAATTCAACCAGTTTTTTGGCAATGCTCAGACCCAGACCGGTACCTTCGCGGCTGTCGTTTTCCTGCTCAAAAGGTGTGTAAAGATCTTTCATAAAATTCTGGCTGATGCCGATACCGGTATCGCGTATAATTATGTTACAGTCTGCATATTCTGGATCATCACGCTTATCATCTATAGAAATATGCAGCTCGATTTCTCCATTATCAGGCGTGAATTTTACTGCATTGGAAAGTAGATTCACTAAAATCTGATTCAGGTGCTGTTCATCTGCCAGAAGGAAAAGGCCCGGATAGTCTGCGATGTCTTTTGTGAAATGCAAGTTTTTTTTCTGCGCCAGCTTTTCAATAATAGAAATAACAGTTTCCCAAGTGTGACTGATCAGGGTCGGTGACAGATGAAGTTCGGTCTTTTTGCTTTCAATCTTTGTCATATCCAGTACTTCATTGATCAATCCCAGCAAATATTCACCGGAGAAATGGATTTTCTCAAGATAATTATTTTTCACTGTTTCATCTGCGTTCTCCAGCAATTCAGGAGAAGAGAAGCTGATGATAGCGTTCATAGGTGTTCGCATATCGTGGCTCATTCTGGAGAAAAATTCTGTGCGCGCAATGTCCTTGCTCACATTCCGGTTCAATGTCTCAATAGAATCCACCAACTGGTCAATCTCGGTAATACCGAGACGGTCCAATTCAAAGCCGGCCTGCGGCTCCATATCCTCCACCCGTTTGGCAAGGGCTGTGATGGGTGATGCGAAACGACGGCTGACCAGTAAGATGCAGAAAAGGCCCAAAATAAGTGACAGCAGAGATACGAT
>JAQUWF010000037.1 GCA_028692975.1 Lachnospiraceae bacterium | reverse complement strand
TTCTGGAGTGTACAGGATTCTATACCTCTAAAGACAAAGCACAGGCTCATATCAATGCAGGTGCTAAAAAAGTTGTTATTTCAGCTCCAGCTGGAAACGACCTGCCTACTATCGTATACAATGTTAATCATGAGATCCTTACAGCAGATGACAACATCATCTCTGCAGCTTCTTGTACAACAAACTGCTTAGCTCCTATGGCGAAAGCATTAAACGACTTAGCTCCTATCCAGAGCGGTATCATGAGCACCATCCACGCTTACACAGGTGACCAGATGATCCTTGACGGACCACAGAGAAAAGGTGACTTAAGAAGATCGCGCGCAGGCGCTGTAAACATCGTTCCTAACAGCACAGGTGCTGCAAAAGCTATCGGTTTAGTTATTCCTCAGTTAAACGGAAAATTAATCGGATCTGCACAGCGTGTTCCGACCCCAACAGGTTCTACTACAATTCTTATCTCTGTAGTAAAAGGTATCGTTACTGTTGATCAGGTTAACGACGCTATGAAAGCAGCTGCAACAGAGTCTTTTGCTTACAACACAGACGAAATCGTTTCTTCTGACATCGTTGGAAGCAGATTTGGTTCTATCTTCGATGCTACACAGACTATGTGCATGCCTATGGAAGATGGCAATACTCAGGTACAGACTGTTGCTTGGTATGATAATGAAAACTCTTACACAAGCCAGATGGTTCGTACAATCAAATACTTCGAGAAATTTATCTAATCTTATCGGGTATTCTAATTAAGATCCATAGGGGTCCGGTCTTATGGGCCGGGCCCTTTTCAAGTGAAAAGCTTTAGAAAATGAAAGGAGCATATATTTATGCTGAACAAGAAATCTGTAGATGATATTAATGTAAAAGGAAAACGCGTGTTAGTCAGATGTGACTTCAATGTACCTCTGGCAGACGGAAAGATCACAGACGAGAACCGTCTGATAGCTGCCCTGCCTACGATCAAAAAACTCATCGCTGACGGTGGAAAGGTTATCCTTTGCTCACACCTTGGCAAACCGAAGGGAGAAGCAGTACCTTCTCTTTCCCTTGCACCTGTTGCAGCACGTCTGACCGAGTTATTAGGACAGGAAGTAAAATTTGCAGCTGACGATAATGTAGTTGGCGAGAATGCAAAGGCTGCTGTTGCAGCGATGGCTGATGGCGATGTTGTCCTTCTGGAGAACACCCGTTACAGAAAAGAAGAGACCAAGAACGAAGACGCATTCAGCGAAGATCTTGCATCTCTTTGTGATGTATTCGTAAACGATGCATTCGGAACTGCGCACAGAGCACACTGCTCAAACGTAGGCGTTACCAAATTCGTAGACACCTGCGTAGTTGGCTACCTGATGCAAAAAGAGATTGATTTCCTGGGCAATGCAGTTGAAAACCCGGAAAGACCTTTCGTAGCAATCCTTGGCGGATCTAAAGTTTCTTCTAAGATTTCCGTTATCAACAACCTGCTGGACAAAGTAGATACTTTGATCATCGGTGGTGGTATGTGCTTTACATTTGCAAAAGCACAGGGATTCAAGATTGGTAAATCTCTCGTAGAAGAAGATTATCTTGATTATGCAAAAGAGATGCTTGAGAAAGCAAAGACAAAGGGCGTTAATCTTTTACTTCCAGTGGATACCATCGCAGCAAAAGAATTCTCTAACGATGCTGAATTCAGAATCGTTGAGGGTGATCTGGCAGATGATGAGATGGGACTGGATATCGGACCTAAGACTCAGGATCTGTATGTAGAAGCATTAAAAGATGCCAAGACTGTTGTATGGAACGGACCTATGGGCGTATTCGAGATGGCCAACTTTGCAGGCGGTACTATCGCAGTGGCAAAAGAACTGGCTAATATCGATGCAGTTACCATCATCGGTGGTGGTGATTCCGCAGCAGCTGTCAATATCTTAGGCTTTGGCGACAAGATGACTCATATCTCTACCGGTGGTGGAGCTTCCCTTGAATTCTTAGAAGGCAAGGAGTTGCCAGGTGTTGCAGCAGCCAACGACCGATAAGCATGTTCTTTGCCCAAACTGCTGCGTTGGAAACAACTTGGCGTATAAGTAGAGCACTTAGCGATTGGCAAGACGAAGTCCCAGACAGAGTTTAGTGCGAACTTCCTTACACGCTTATCGGACTGGGGAATTTTAGATTAAAACATATAAAGAAAAGAGGAAAATAGATTATGGCACGTAGAAAGATTATTGCAGGAAACTGGAAAATGAACAAAACTCCAAGCGAGGCAGTTGCTCTTGTAAACGAGTTAAAACCATTGGTAGCATGTGACGATGTAGACGTAGTTTTCTGTGTACCGGCTATCGACATCATTCCTGTTATGGAAGCTGCAAAAGGCTCTAACATTCAGGTTGGTGCTGAGAACATGTACTATGAAGAGAGTGGCGCATATACAGGCGAAATCTCTCCGGCTATGTTAACAGACGTTGGAGTAAAATATGTTGTTCTGGGACATTCTGAGAGAAGAGAATACTTCGCTGAGACAAACGAGACTGTTAACAAAAAAGTTCTCAAGGCATTTGAGCATGGCATTACACCAATCATGTGCTGTGGTGAGACCTTAGATCAGAGAGAACAGGGTGTTACCATCGACTTTATCCGTCAGCAGATCAAGGTTGGCTTACAGAATGTTACAGCAGATCAGGCAAAGACCATGGTTATCGCTTACGAGCCAATCTGGGCTATCGGAACAGGTAAAGTTGCTACTACAGAGCAGGCGCAGGAAGTTTGCGCAGCAATCCGCGCATGTGTTGGCGAAATCTATGACGAAGCAACCGCACAGGCTATCCGTATCCAGTACGGCGGATCTGTATCAGCAGCAAGCGCACCAGAACTGTTCGCACAGAACGACATCGATGGCGGTCTGGTAGGCGGTGCAGCTCTTAAACCAGATTTTGGAAAGATCGTTAACTATAAATAAAAAATATCGATAAAGAAAGGTCAGTTTTCGAATCTTCGGAAACTGGCCTTTTTAACATGGTCTTACCTTGACAAGGGACATGAAAATGTCTATTATTAAGGAGAAAAAGTATGTAACTGCCCCAGGCAGCATTACAATAGAAGAGGAGAAAAAGTATGAGTAAAAAACCAACCGTATTAATGATTTTAGATGGCTATGGATTGAATGCAAATTGTGACCACAATGCAGTGTGTGAGGCAAAGACTCCGATTATAGATCAGTTGATGTCACAGTGCCCTTATGTACAGGGGCAGGCAAGTGGCATGGCTGTTGGGCTTCCAGAAGGACAGATGGGTAACTCTGAGGTAGGGCATTTGAATATGGGAGCAGGCCGTATCGTATACCAGGAACTGACCAGAATCACCAAAGAGATTCAGGATGGTGACTTCTTCAAGAACGAAGCACTCCTGGCAGCGGTAAAGAATGCGAAAGAGAATAATTCAGACCTGCATTACATGGGTCTTTTATCAGACGGCGGCGTTCACAGTCATATTACACATGTATATGGTCTGCTGGAACTGGCAAAAAGAGAAGGCGTTAAAAATGTCTATGTACACTGCTTCCTGGACGGTCGTGACACACCGCCTGCATCCGGCAAGGGCTATATCGAGCAGTTGGAAGCAAAGATGGAAGAACTTGGCGTAGGTAAAGTGGCAACTGTTATGGGACGTTATTATGCTATGGACCGTGACAACCGCTGGGATCGTGTGGAGAAAGCTTACAATGCACTGACAAAGGGTGACGGCAAGCGTGCAGCAAGTGCCACAGAGGCAGTGCAGGCTTCTTATGATGAGAGCGTAAATGACGAATTTGTGCTTCCTATCGTAGTAGAAGAAAACGGTGCACCGCTTACCACCATCAAAGACAAAGATTCTGTCGTATTCTTTAACTTCAGACCGGACCGTGCAAGAGAGATCACCAGATGCTTCTGCGTGGATGACTTCACCGGATTTGAGCGCGGCAAACGTATTGAAACCACATATGTATGCTTTACGGATTATGATGATACCATCAACAATAAACAGGTAGCGTTCCTCAAGGTCGGCATCAACAACACCTTCGGACAGTTCCTGGCAGCAAACCATATGACCCAGGCGCGCATTGCTGAGACAGAAAAATATGCACATGTTACTTTCTTCTTCAACGGTGGCGTAGAAGAGCCAAACGAAGGGGAAGACAGGATACTTGTGAACTCACCGAAGGTTGCTACTTATGATCTGCAGCCGGAGATGAGTGCACCTGCAGTTTGCGAGAAACTGGTAGAGGCGATCAAATCCACCAAATACGATGTGATCATCATCAACTTTGCAAACCCGGATATGGTAGGCCATACAGGTATCGAAGACGCAGCCATCAAGGCTGTTGAGACCGTTGACGCATGCGTTGGCAAAGCAGTAGATGCTATCAAGGAAGTAAACGGACAGTTATTTATCTGTGCGGATCACGGCAATGCAGAACAACTGGTAGACTATGAGACAGGCGCACCATTTACTGCTCATACCACTAACCCTGTTCCGTTTATTCTGGTAAATGCAGATCCTTCGTACAAACTGCGTGAGGGCGGCTGTCTGGCAGATATTGCACCTACGCTGATCGAGCTCATGGGCATGGAACAGCCAGCAGAAATGACTGGGAAATCATTGCTGATCCAGAAATAATAAGAGGTAGTATCTTGAAAAAGTTTGTAAAAGATAATAAAAAAAGTATCATAGCAGCGTATATATTTACGCTGCTATGCTTTGGCTTTATGCTGGTGCATTATACCCTGAGCATCGATGAGGAGACACATGTGCTGGGGCAGGCAGCAGAGACCTTCTGGCTGAGCCAGTCCCGCTGGGGTGTGACTCTGTTTAATCTGATCTTTACCAGAAGCGGTGAGTTCGTGCCCTTCCTATGGGATTTTCTGGCCGTGAGCCTGTGGTTCGCCTCGGGCGTCGTGCTGCTCTTTGGATTGAAGCGGGAATGCGGGAAACTGCCGCAGTTTGCCAGCTTCCTGTTTCTGGCATATTTTTCATCGCTCCCCTATGTAATGAGTGAGATCATGGCATTTTCCATGTTCAGCCTGCAGGTATCGGTTGGAATTTTCTGCGCAGCGCTTGGCTTTGTACTTACCAGAGATTACTTTGAGCATGGCAACAGGAAATTATGGATTCCCATCGTGCTGCTTTTGACCTATGCGACGGCTATTTACCAGGCGCCTGTCTGCATTTATATTACGGCCATAGCTGCATATTGTCTTATGGGTGTACTCAAAGGTGAGTACAAGATCTGGAAAAAAATATACACTGCCGGCATACTCTGCCTGGTGAGCATCGCCCTGTACGGAGTGATTAATATGATTACCACTTCGTTTATTCCGGGGAATGATTATCTGGCAGGCAATTATATCGGCTGGTTCTCCGGCAAAGGCATCGTGCATACGCTGTTGTATTCAATCCTGAATGTGGCCCGTGTAAGCCTGGGCATCACATACCGTGGCAACAGTATTTATAGTGGCGGTATTCTTTTTGTAGTTACTGTGTGCTTTGTGATATGGGCTGTTTTTACCTTTGTGAAAACACATGAAAAAGGAGGAAAGAGTCGGATCCTTTTTCTGACGGTGGCGCTGGCACTGTCCCCATTTCTTATGTACATTGCCATGGGTGACTATGCGACACAGGGACGCCACATGCTTTCGCTGACCTTAGCCGGTGCGGTGGAATTGTATCTGGTATACGAAAGTTTTCAGGGCAAAAAGGTGCGGATGATCTGTGCGGTTCTGGCTTCTTATCTGCTTTTTGTGAATTGCCGTGATATGAATATGCTGTATTATTACGACGCAATCCGCTATGATAAAGATGTAGCGACAGCCCATGAAGTGATGCATGATATAGAAAAACTTGGATATGATTACCATACGAAGCCCATTGTTTTTATAGGCAAGTATGATATGGACAATATACCCATTGCCGGGTCACAAACCCTTGGCATGGGCGCATCTTTCTGGCAGTGGGATGATGGCAATATGTCCCGGATACAGGATTTCCTGGAAGTGGAAGGCTATGAGACCATAGAGTCTGACGGTGTACAGAGGCAGGAAGCTTTGACATACAAAGACAGCATGTCCAAGTGGCCTCAGGAAGGCAGTATTATAGAGACGGAGGATATCATTATCGTTAAATTCTCCGAACCTACGGAGATATGGTATGAAACGAATAATGTAAGATAAGAACGAAGTATTTGTAAATGAAATAGCGATTTATGGTTATACTAATCCTATGAAAAACAGGAGGTGATGCCATGAATCGCTATTTGCCTATTCGGCGCGTGCACGCAAGAGAAGTACTGGATTCCAGAGGAAATCCTACGGTGGAAGTGGAAGTAACTGTGGGAGAGGGGATCGTGGGAATCAGTGGATATACAGGGAGAGCCATCGTGCCCTCAGGAGCATCTACCGGGAAATTTGAGGCGGTGGAACTGCGGGATGGGGAGAAAAGATGCAATGGACTGGGTGTGCTTAAGGCAGTCATGCATGTAAACAGTGTGCTGTCCGATGCTATCGTGGGTGAAAATGCATTGGACCAGGCCAATATAGACAATATCCTCATCAAGGAGGACGGCACAGAGAACAAAGAACGGTTGGGAGCCAACGCCATACTGGGCGTATCCCTGGCTGTGGCCAAGGCTGCGGCGCAGGCCCTTCGTATTCCGTTGTACCAGTATATGGGCGGAAACAGTGCAAGAACATTGCCTATGCCTATGATGAACATCCTAAACGGCGGCCGTCATGCGGACAATACAGTGGACCTGCAGGAATTCATGATCGTGCCCACGGGAGCGGAATGTTTTCGCCAGGCCATGAATATGTGCATGGAAGTGTACCACACGCTGAAAAAAATACTGAAAGAAAAGCAGTGGAGCACCGGTGTGGGGGATGAGGGCGGTTTCGCACCCAATATGAAAGGCTCCAAAGAAACACTGGATACCATGTGTCAGGCTATTGAGCAGAGCGGCTACCGGGTGGGGGACGATATCTCCTTTGCCATCGATGCTGCGGCCAGTGAACTGTATGACTCCCGGAAAGACATCTACTATTTCCAGGGGGAGAGTGCCCAGATCGCGGAGCCTGTAGAGCGTGGGACTGTGGAGATGATCCAGTATTATAAAGAACTGCGGGACAAATACCCCATCGTGTCTCTGGAGGATGGACTGCAGGAGGACGACTGGGAGAGTTGGAAAAAGATGACGGAGGAATTGGGCGGCAAGATGCAGCTGGTCGGAGATGATCTTTTCGTGACCAATGTGAAGCGGCTTCGCTGCGGCATTTCTCTGGACGTGGCCAATGCCATATTGATCAAGGTCAATCAGATCGGAACACTTTCTGAGACTATGCATGCCATAGAGGTGGCAAAAAAAGCAGGCTATGGGGTGGTGATTTCCCACCGCTCCGGGGAGACGGAGGATGCCTTTATCGCCGATCTTGCCGTGGCCTGCAATGCCGGCCAGATCAAGTGCGGAGCACCCTGCCGGGCCGAGCGGACCGCGAAATACAATCAGCTGCTGCGTATCGAGGAAGAACTGGGCAATCATGCCGGATTTGAGAATCCGTACTAAAATTACCTCTTGTAATTCTGCATTTCCTGTGATAGAATGGAAGTCGGTTATGAATTGGAGGTGTAGGTATGGATATCTTAAGAATCGTATTAACTATCATTTTTGTGATTGATTGTATAGCTTTAACAATAGTTGTTTTAATGCAAGAAGGAAAATCAGCAGGACTTGGCGCTATTGCCGGTGGTGCAGAGACTTATTGGGGAAAGAATAAGGGCCGTTCTATGGAAGGTGCTCTCGTTAAGTCCACAAAGTTTATGGCAATTTTATTTATTGTCTTAGCAGCAGTTCTGAATATGAACTTCTAGATGATGTTAAAAAGGACACTCTTGTAGCCATACAGGAGTGTCTTTCAATTTATATATAAGTGTAAAGAAAAGGAAAATATGAGTAAAAAAACGGAAAACAGAAAAAATTTTGAAAAGAGAAAAAAACTGATCTATGAACTGATCTGTACCAAAGAGTACAGACCGATGAAGACCAAAGAGATCGCTGCCCTGCTGGAAGTGCCAAAGACACAGCGGGTGGTATTACAGCAGGTGCTGGATGAGTTGTTGAACGAGGGTAAGATTGCTTTCAACAAAAAGGGACAGTACAAAAAGAAAAAATTGCAGAGAGAGCCGAGAGGCTTATATAAGACAGGAACTTTTATCGGCCATCAGAAGGGCTTCGGCTTTGTGGAACTGGAAGAGGAGGACGTGGACGATCTGTTCATTCCTGCCGACCAGGTACACGGTGCGCTGCATATGGATCAGGTACAGGTCAAGGTCAATCCCAAAAAGGACGGCAAGCGCCTGGAGGGAAGCATCACAAAGATCCTGGATCATGGTATCCGGGAAGTGGTGGGCACCTTCCAGAAGAGCAGGAATTTCGGCTTTGTGGTAGTGGATAACAGCAAATTCACCAAGGATCTGTTCGTGCCAAAGGAATTGTCCATGGACGCTGAAAGTGGTGACAAGGTTGTGGCCGTTATCACCAATTACGGCACAGAAAAGCAGAATCCACAGGGTAAGATCCGTGAGGTGCTGGGGGGTGAAAACGATCCAGGTACGGATATTCTGGCGATTGCCAGAAGTTCGGGACTGCCTATGGATTTTCCGGAGAAGGTTCTGGAACAGGCAGAGCGTGTGGGTCAGGGTGTTATGGAGAGTGATTTTCAGGGACGCATGGACCTTCGTGATATGGATATGGTGACTATCGACGGAGAAGATGCAAAGGATCTGGACGATGCCGTATCCCTGACCGTGGAGGACGGTATGTACCATCTTGGCGTGCACATTGCGGACGTGGCAAACTACGTGCAGGACCACAGCGCCCTGGACAGGGAAGCCTTAAAGCGTGGCACCAGTGTTTATCTGGTGGACCGTGTGATCCCCATGCTGCCCAAAGTGTTATCAAACGGCATCTGTTCCCTGAATGCAGGGGAGGAGCGTCTTGCGCTCAGCTGCCTTATGACCGTGGATCAAAACGGAAATGTGGTGGATGCCAAGGTGACTGAGAGCGTAATCAACGTCAACAGACGTATGTCCTACAACCAGATACAGAAGATTCTCGTGGATGAGGATGCGGCTCTCATTGAAGAGCATAAGGCATTAGTTCCCATGTTCCGGGAAATGCATACCCTGTCCCATATTATACGGAAAAAGCGCCATCATCGCGGAGCCATTGACTTTGATTTCCCGGAAAGCAAGATTATCTTAAACGAACTGGGCAAGCCGGTGGAGATCCGTGCACAGGAAGCCAACGAGGCCACGAGACTCATTGAGGACTTTATGCTGCTGGCCAATGAAACGGTCGCACAGGAGTTTTGCGAGAAGGAAATCCCATTCCTGTACCGTATTCATGAGAATCCGGATATGGAAAAGATGGAGTCTGTGCTGACCTATATCCGTGCCCAGGGACAGAAAGCAGACAAGAAGAAACAGGAGATTTCCCCTAAAGAAATACAGACTGTTTTATCGGCTATCGAAGGGCTTCCCACGGAACCGCTGATCAGCCGCCTGCTTCTTCGTTCTATGAAACAGGCGCGTTACAGCACAGAATGTGTGGGGCATTTCGGACTGGCAGCAAAATATTACTGTCATTTCACTTCACCTATCCGCCGTTACCCGGATCTGCAGATACACCGCATTATCAAGGATACCCTGCGCGGCCGTATGAATGGAGCCAAGAAGGTGTATTATGAGGAATTCCTGGACGAGGTGGCAACACAGTCCTCCGCTATGGAACGCCGCGCGGAAGAGGTAGAACGGGAGACCGTGAAACTCAAGAAGGTGGAATACATGGAAGGTCATCTGGGCGAAGAATTTGCCGGCGTGATCTCCGGCGTGACTGCCTGGGGCATCTATGTGGAACTGCCCAATACCGTGGAAGGTCTTGTACACATGAGCAATATGCATGACGATTATTATGTTTATGACGAAGAAAAATATCATCTGGTGGGCGAACGTACCCAGAAGACTTATGGTCTGGGTGATGCGGTGACCGTTGTGGCAGATTCCGTGGACTGTGCCATGAAGACCATTGATTTTCGTTTGAGGTAAATTATGGAAAATGTAAAATTAGTCGCGAATAATAAAAAGGCATACCATGAATATTTCATCGAGGAAAAATATGAGGCTGGTGTTGCGCTCCATGGGACGGAAGTAAAATCCATCCGCATGGGCAAATGCAGCATCAAAGAGTCTTTTATCCGTATTGAAAATGGTGAAGTATTTATCTACGGTATGCATATCAGCCCCTATGAAAAGGGCAATATATTCAATAAAGACCCCATGCGGGTCAAGAAACTTCTGATGCACCGCTCTGAAATTCAAAAAATTCAGGGTAAAATTGCAGAAAAGGGCTTTACATTAGTACCTCTCAGGGTGTATCTTAAGAATAGTCTGGTTAAAGTCGAGATCGGAGTTGCCAAAGGCAAGAAACTCTATGACAAACGCCAGGACATCGCTAAGAAAGATCAACGTCGCGAAGCAGAAAGAGATTTCAAAAATACCTTTAAGGGGTAGTAAAGGTTTCGACGGGGGTTTTGAAGATGGTGAAGCTATCCGCGGGAAGGTGCGTTAGACCGCAAACTTAAATTTAAACGCAGACGAAAATTTAGCGTTAGCAGCCTAGTTGCTGCTCGTCAGCCTTAGAGCACTCACACTTTAAGAATCTGGCGTCGACTTTGTGGGAAACTTTACAGGCAAAGCTTTGAGCTTGTAGACGTATTATGAAGCTACTAAAGCTGTAAGGGTGTTTGTCCCCGTGCAGTGGAGGGAATGTCAATAGGCAGACTATGATAGTAGAAGAACATGGGATAAACTTTCGGACACGGGTTCGACTCCCGTCTACTCCACTCAAAAAAGATTCGGTGTGTGATGCATATCGGGTCTTTTTTTCTATAAATTCACAGAACAAACATATTTTGCTGATATGATAGGTTAAATGAGAAAATACGGTGCTCCTGTGGGAGCGCGGGACGGAGGACAAGATGAGTAAACTAAAGATCATGGTTGTGGATGATGAGAGCAGGATGCGGAAACTGGTGAGGGACTTTCTGGTTCGCAGAGATTTTGATGTGATCGAGGCGGAAAATGGGGAAGTGGCGGTGGACCGCTTCTTTGAGGATAAAGAGATTGCGTTGATCATCCTGGATGTGATGATGCCAAAGATGGACGGCTGGGAAGTATGCCGGGAGATACGTCAGTATTCCAAGGTGCCGATTATCATGCTGACGGCCCGCGGGGACGAGCGGGATGAACTGCAGGGCTTTGATCTGGGTGTGGATGAATATATTTCCAAACCATTCAGTCCCAAGATCCTGGTGGCGCGTGTGGAGGCTATTTTGCGCCGTGCAGGGCAGGGTGAGGACAGCCAGTGTATTGAGGCAGCTGGTATCAGATTAGATAAGACAGCCCATCAGGTAACACTGGATGGCAGGTCTCTGGACTTAAGCTTCAAGGAATTTGAATTGCTGTCTTATTTTATGGAGAACCAGGGCATAGCCCTTTCAAGAGAAAAAATCCTGAATGCCGTATGGAATTATGATTATTTCGGTGATGCAAGAACTATCGACACTCATGTGAAGAAATTGCGCAGCAAGATGGGCGAGAAGGGTGAACTGATCAAGACCATCTGGGGCATGGGATACAAATTCGAGGTAGAAGCATGAAACATTCTATTCAGAAACAGTTGATAGGGGCTTTCGTCGGAATGATGGTGCTGGCCCTGACCATTATCGGTGTTGTCAATTACTGTTTTCTGCAGCCTTATTATACGGCACATAAAGAGAAAAAGATTATGGAGGCCTACGATACCATCAATGATATCAAGGATGCCAGCGTAGATTTCTCCGGCACGGTGCGTCAGATCGCATCTAAAAACAATCTGTCTATTTTGATTACAAGTTCGGACTTTGTGCCCGTGAATTCCACCTCCAGAGACACACTGGATATGGCAAGGCGGTTATTCGGGTACTATACTTCTTTGTATAAAGACAAATTGACGGTGCTGGAGCAGACAGGCAATTATGTGATGCAGACCAGCGAGGACCAGGCGGTCAAACTGCAGTACCTTGAGATGTGGGGTGTTCTGGACAGCGGGAACTTTTTTATTATCCGCACGCCATTGGAGAGTATCGAGGAAGCAGCCAGCATGTCCAATACCTTCTACGTCTGTGTGGGCATCGTTATGATTTTGTTATCCAGCGTCAGTATCTGGATTTTCGCCAGACGTTTCACCAGACCGGTCATGGAACTTACGGAGATATCAAAGAAAATGACAGGGCTGGACTTTGAGGCCAAATATGTGAGCCGCGGCAGCAACGAGATCGATGAACTGGGCGAGAACTTTAATACCATGTCATCGGAACTGGAGGGCACCATATCCGAATTGAAATCGGCCAATGTGGAACTGCAGAAGGATATTGAGAAAAAGACTCAGATCGATGAAGTTCGAAAGGAATTCCTCAATAATGTGTCCCATGAACTAAAGACGCCCATTGCGCTGATTCAGGGATATGCAGAAGGTCTGAAGGAAAATATTAACGAAGACGCGGAAAACCGTGATTTCTACTGCGATGTGATCATGGACGAATCGGCGAAGATGAATAACATGGTAAAGAAACTGCTGACCTTAAATCAGCTGGAGTTTGGCAATGATCAGATCGTCATGGAACGATTTGACATCGTGAACCTGATCCGGGGCGTTTTGCAGTCTATGGATATACTGATCCAGCAGAAGGAGGCGAGGGTTTCCTTTGAGTATGCGGATCCGATTTATGTCTGGGGCGATGAATTCAAGGTGGAGGAGGTTGTGACCAACTTCATGACCAATGCTCTGAACCATCTGGATTATGATAAGAAGATCGACGTCAAGATCCTGGAGCAGGAGGGGACGGTGCGCGTGTCTGTATTTAACACGGGAGATCCCATACCGGATGAAGACATCGACAAGATCTGGATCAAATTCTATAAGGTAGACAAGGCACGGACCAGAGAATATGGCGGAAGCGGTATCGGCTTGTCCATCGTCAAGGCGATTATGGACGGCATGAACCAGACCTGCGGCGCAAAGAACTATGACAATGGCGTCGAATTTTGGTTTACACTGGAATCTAAATAAAAAGTATGATATACTGTGAACACTTAACGAGGTACTTTCGAGTTTAGTGTGAACGTATACCCAAACACTTAATGAGGTCTTCCATGAATTTAGTGTTTGTGGTAAAATGAACGGCGAGGGTGGAAACTCTCGTCGTTTTGTTTTGCAAAAAAGAATTGGTGAGAATTCTGTACTTATACACAGGAGGGCATTGGATGATAGCGATAATAGATTATGATGCGGGAAACATTAAGAGCGTGGAAAAAGCTATGCAGCAGCTGGGACAGCAGGTGGTGCTGACCAGAGACCGGAGTACGATACTTGGTGCCGATCATGTGATTCTTCCGGGTGTTGGCAATTTTGGCGATGCTATGGAAAAACTGAAAAAATATGAATTGATTGATGTGATAAAAGAAGTGGTGGAGCGAAAGATTCCGTTTCTTGGTATCTGCCTTGGTCTCCAGCTTTTGTTTGAGAGCAGTGAGGAGAGTCCGGGTGTGGAAGGGCTTGGTATCCTGAAAGGTCAGATCGTGCGTTTCCCCAACCGGGAGGGCTTCAAGATCCCGCACATGGGATGGAATTCCCTGCACCTGCAGCATTTCGGCAGATTATTTGCCGGTATACCGGAGCAGTCTTACGTTTATTTCGTACATTCTTATTATTTGAAGGCAGAGGAGGAGAACATCGTCAAGGCAACGACGGACTATGCTTCTCTGGTACATGCTTCTGTGGAGCGGGACAATGTGTTCGGCTGCCAGTTCCATCCGGAAAAGAGCAGTGAGATCGGGCTTCGCATTCTGCGGAACTTTGTAGAACTCAAAAGGGAGGATGCATAAATGTTTACGAAAAGGATTATTCCCTGTCTGGATGTGGACTGCGGACGAGTAGTAAAAGGTGTGAATTTTGTGGATCTTCGTGATGCGGGTGATCCGGTGGAAATCGCAAAGGCTTACGATAAGGCCGGTGCGGATGAGTTGATTTTTCTGGATATAACGGCTTCTTCTGATAATAGAATGACCGTTGTGGATATGGTAAAAAAAGTCGCAGAGCAGGTATTTATTCCGTTTACCGTTGGTGGCGGCATCCGCACGGTGGATGATTTTAAGCGGATTCTCCGGGAAGGCGCGGATAAGGTATCGGTCAATTCAGCGGCCATCGATAATCCGCAGCTGGTAGCCGATGCGGCAGCCAAGTTCGGAAGCCAGTGTGTGGTGGTGGCCATCGACGCAAAGAAAAGACCGGACGGTGGCTGGAATATTTATAAGAATGGCGGCCGTATCGATATGGGCATGGATGCCATTGCATGGGCAAAAAAGGTGGAGGAACTTGGAGCAGGAGAGATCATGCTGACCAGCATGGACTGTGACGGAACCAAGGCAGGCTACGATATTGCATTGACCAGAGCCGTGGCAGAGGCCGTGAACATTCCGGTCATTGCCTCCGGCGGTGCAGGCTCCCTGGAGCATTTCTATGATGCCCTAGCCACAGGAAAGGCGGATGCAGCCCTGGCGGCGTCCCTGTTCCATTTTAAAGAGTTGGAGATCAAAGAAGTAAAAGAATACTTAAGAAGACGTGAGATACCAGTGAGGTTATAAAATGTCAGGAATCGATGGAGCATGGCTTACAGCCCTTGGCGGGGAATTCAAGAAGCCATATTATAAAGAATTGTATCAAAAGGTAGTGCAGGAATACAGTACACACCTGATTTTTCCGGTCAGTACGGATGTTTTTAATGCATTCCATTTCACACAGCTGGATCAGGTGAAAGTCGTGATACTGGGACAGGACCCATATCATGGGAATGGGCAGGCACACGGTCTGTGTTTTTCCGTAAAGCCGGATGTGGAGATTCCTCCGTCCCTGGTCAATATTTATAAGGAACTGCAGGATGATCTGGGGTGTTATATTCCGAATAACGGTTATCTGGAAAAATGGGCGAAACAGGGCGTGCTGATGTTAAACACCGTATTGACGGTGCGTGCCCATCAGGCCAATTCCCACCGTGGATTAGGATGGGAACAATTTACCGATGCTGCCATCAAAGCATTAAATGAGCAGGATCGTCCCATCGTATTTATCCTGTGGGGCAGACCGGCCCAGATGAAGAAAGCACTATTGAATAACCCGAAACATTTGATTCTGGAGGGACCGCATCCCAGTCCGTTGTCTGCTTACCGCGGATTTTTCGGCAGCAAGCCTTTCAGCCAGACAAATGCATTTCTGGAGAAAAACGGACTTACGCCAATCGACTGGCAGATTGAAAACAGATAAGAGGATCGTATAATTATGAGTAGTAAAAAAGGTACAGTAGTAAAGCAGGCCGCATTTCTTATGATCGCGACCATGATATGCCGTGTGATCGGACTTTTATACAGGAGCCCCATGCATGCGGTTATGGGAAGTGTGGGTGATGGGTATTATACCATTGCCTTTGACTGGTACAGCATTATTCTGCTTATCGCCTCTTACAGTATCCCTATGGCGGTGTCTAAAGTCATGTCGGAAAGACTTGCCCTGGGGCAGTATAAGAATGCGCAGAAGGTGTTTAAGGCTGCACTGCTCTATGTGTGTATCGTTGGCGGAGCAGCGTCTTTGTTTGTATATTTTGGCGCGCCTTTTCTGCTGACCAGCACGCCGGGTGCTATCCCGGCCCTTCGCATACTGGCACCTACGATTTTCCTTTCCGGACTGCTGGGTGTTATGAGAGGTTATTTTCAGGCGCATAATACCATGATGCCTACCGCTATTTCCCAGATCGCAGAGCAGATCATCAATGCCGTCATCAGTATTCTGGCCGCATTTTTGTTCACCCGCGCAGTCACCGGGGAGGAGGACATCGCGGTGTGGGGTGCTGCCGGTGGTACCTTAGGTACCGGCGCAGGAGTCATGATTGGTCTTGTCTTCATGGTGCTGGTATATAGTGTGAACCGAAAGGGTATCGCCAAGCGGGTCATGCGTGATACCACAAAGGAGGTCGAATCTTATCAGCAGGTTTTCAAGACGATTCTTTTGATGGTGACACCTGTTATTTTCAGTACCTGTGTGTACAATGTGAGTAGTATCATCAACCAGAATATGTATATTAAGATGGCTATAGCAGCAGGCGTAGATGCACGGTCTGCATCATCTGACTATGGTGTCTTCGGCTTTCAGGTAAAGCCTATTTTAAATATCCCCATTGCTCTGGGTTCAGCTACAGCCACGGCCCTGATTCCGGCCATTGCAGCCAGTTATGCAAAGGGTGATAAAAAGGATGCACTTTCCAAGGTGGATGAGTCGATCAATCTGACTACCTTCATAGCTATCCCGGCTTCGGTTGGCCTGTGTGTCCTGTCTTACCCAATCATGGGAATCCTCTATCCGGGTCCTGATGTTTTTGCGGCAGCGGTTGTCTTAAGTATGTCTTCCATGACGGTATTATTCTACTGCTTGTCCTCTGTAACCAACGGTGTCCTCCAGGGAATCGGAAAACCCTTCCTCCCGGTCCGCAACTCAGCCATAGCACTGGCCGTGGACGTGGTGGTCTTGTTTGTGGGCATGAAATTTTTCAACATGACTATAGAAGCACTGGTTATGGCGAATATTCTCTACGCCCTGACTGTTTTTGTGGCAAATCAGATGTCTATTAAGACAAGGATGAATTATAAAAATCAAATCAAAAAATCCTATCTGATTCCACTGGCCGCTGCCCTGGGAATGGGCGTGGTAGCCGGCGTTATCTTCTGGGTACCGTACAAATTGTTTACGAGTGTGTTCGAACATTATATGGCAAACGCCATATTGACCGCTATCGCAGTGCTGGCAGGCGTACTGTCTTATGTGATATTCTTCGTCATACTGCAGAAGCCTACGGATGAGGAATTAAAGAAAATGCCTATGGGGACGAAACTGTTGAAGATTGTGAAAATGCTGCATTTGAGATAAAGTGGATTATAAACTAAAAGTTAGGTAAAACAGGTTGTAGATGAAACGCATGTTTTTGTGTGGCTTGTCGACGGCCTGTTTTTTTGTTGGGATGGGGACGCATCGGCTGGGGTTGCAGTCTTCTTTTCACAGCGCTACGTTCCCCTTCAGCTAATCGCTAACTACAACTAAAGCGTTCGGCAGAGGCCTCACGCTTAAGTTTCCGTAAGCGCTGGATCTTCAGGCTCACTGACGCTTTCTCTGTGAAAAGAAGACTGCAACCCCAGCCGATGCTACGCACGTCGGAAAGCAAGTTGGTGTATGGGGAGTGTTGTTTCCTTCTGATTGGGTAAGCGGCAAGGGGAAGAACAGCACCTTACCCAGAGAGACAAACAAATCCTGGATTTGCCGTAGGAAGAAAGCCCAGATTGGGCAAGGGAGCCGGAGGCACCCAATGTGTTTACCCAAAAAGATGATCAAGTTGGTGCATGTGGAGGGTTGTTTCCTTGTGATTGGGTAAGCGGTGAAGAGAAGAACAGTACCTTACCCAGAGAGACAAACAAATCAGAGGTTTACAGCAAGAAGAAAGCCAAGATTGGGTAAGGGAGCCGGAGGCACCCAATGTGTTACCCAAAAAGATGATCAAGTTGGTGCATGTGGAGTGTTGTTTCCTTCTGATTGGGTAAGCGGCAAGGGGAAGAACAGCACCTTACCCAGAGAGACAAACAAATCAGAGGTTTACAGCAGTAAGAAAGCCCAGATTGGGTAAGGGAGCCGGAGGAGGCCAATGCGTTACCCAAAAAGATAATCAAGTTGGTGTATGGGGAGTGTTGTTTCCTTCCGATTGGGTAAGCGGCAAGGGGAAGAACAGCACCTTACCCAGAGAGACAAACAAATCCTGGATTTGCCGTAGGAAGAAAGCCAAGATTGGGTAAGGGAGCCGGAGGAGGCCAATGCGTTACCCAAAAAGATAATCAAGTTGGTGCATGTGGAGTGTTGTTTCCTTCCGATTGGGTAAGCGGCAAGGGGAAGAACGGCACCTTACCCAGAGAGACAAACAAATCTTGGATTTGCCGTAGGAAGAAAGCCAAGATTGGGTAAGGGAGCCGGAGGCACTCAATGTGTTACCCAAAAAGATGATCAAGTTGGTGCATGTGGAGGGTTGTTTCCTTCTGATTGGGTAAGCGGCAAGGGGAAGAACAGCATCTTACCCAGAGAGACAAACAAATCCTGGATTTGCCGTAGGAAGAAAGCCCAGATTGGGCAAGGGAGCTGGAGGAGGCCAATGCGTTACCCAAAAAGATGATCAAGTTGGTGCATGTGGAGGGTTGTTTCCTTCTGATTGAGTAAGCGGCAAGGGGAAGAACAGCACCTTACCCAGAGAGACAAACAAATCAGAGGTTTACAGCAGGAAGAAAGCCCAGACCGAGCGAGGGAGCCAACGGCGACCAATGCAGCGCCCAAGATGCAAACAAACCACACGCTGCTCCAAGAGCGTCTAACCAGCCAGCGCCGTAGGGCGCAATGCGTCGCAGACGCATCCCACGGCATCCTGCGAGGGATAAAACAGAGAGGGGAAGGGGATGGGGGTACGCGCTGCTTTTTAAAACCGTAAAAAAACGCCGGTACTTAATGAGAAGAGGTCGGTCCACTAAGGACCGGCCTTTTCGAATTTAGTATCCGCTGCGTTTTTTTCCGAGCGAGAGCGTGTTTTAAAAAGCAGTGCGTACCCCCGTCCCATTCCTCTCTCGTCCCCATTATCCCGAGCCCTCACTTCAACGCATTAATGTCTTGAATTTTTTAGTAGAATTCACCATAATAATATGCTATAATAAAAAAAGCATGTGCAGAATCGCAAAAAAGCAAATCTGTACCACTTAACAACAGAAGAGAGGAAATAAAAATGATTTGGTCAGAAGTAGAGACTTGGTCCAGAGGACAAGTCGAAGAACTGCAGTTAGAACGATTGAAAAAAATAGTCAAAACTGTATACGCAGGCAACGCAGCATACCGGAAAAAAATGGATGATGCAAACCTGAAACCCGAAGACATCCAAAGCCTATCCGACATACAGAAATTTCCATTCACAACCAAACAGGACATGCGAGACAACTATCCCTTTGGAATGTTTTGCGTACCCAAAAAACAATTACTCCGTATCCACGCATCCAGCGGAACCACAGGCAAGCCAACCGTGGTAGGCTACACCAAAAACGATCTGGAAATGTGGGCAGAATGTGTAGCAAGACTGGCGGCGGCTGGCGGAGCCACAGAGGATGATATCGCTCAGATCTGCTTTGGCTACGGCATGTTTACCGGAGCATTAGGTCTGCATAAAGGATTAGAAAGACTGGGGGCGGCCATCGTGCCATCCTCCTCCGGCAACACGCAAAAACAACTGCTGTACATGAAAGACTTTGAATGTTCTCTGCTGGTAGCCACACCGTCCTACGCACTGCGTATCGCGGAAGTAGCCCAGGAGATGGGATTAGATCCAAAGAAAGACCTACATATCAAGACAGCGTTACTGGGCAGCGAGCTTATGACAGAAGCCATGCGCACCGAGATGAAACATGTGTGGGGCGAAGATCTCCAGGTGACACAAAACTACGGCATGAGCGAGCTCATTGGACCGGGCGTGTCAGGAGAATGTCTGGAATTAAACGGCATGCATATCAATGAAGATCACTTCCTGTGCGAGATCATTGATCCCAAGACAGGAGAAGTAATGCCGGCAGGTGAAAAGGGAGAACTGGTCGTGACTACCTTGACCAAAGAGGGTATTCCGCTGATCCGTTACCGTACCAGAGATATCACGAGACTGTTCTACGAGCCATGCGCCTGCGGAAGGACATCAGCCCGTATGGAAAACATGTCAGGACGTACCGACGATATGCTGAAGATCCGCGGCGTCAATATATTCCCTAGTCAGATCGAAGAAATTTTGTTGAATTCCGAGATCTGTGGACCACATTACGAGATTGTGGTGACAAGGAAGAATCATTCCGATGCACTGGATATCAATGTGGAAGTGGCGGCTGATAAAATGACAGACTCCTTCAAGGAACTGGCTGCAGCAGAGGCAGACTTGAAGGCAAAATTAAAAACAACCCTGGGCATTGCGGCACCGGTACATCTGGTATCTGCCAACACCCTGCAGCGTTTCGAAGGAAAAGCAAAACGAATCATTGATAAAAGAGAGGAAGACAGGTAAATGAAAGAGAAGAAAATCATGCTGGGTAATGAAGCCATTGCACGCGGTGCCTACGAGGCAGGCGTAAAAGTATCTGCCGCATATCCAGGTACCCCAAGTACAGAAATCAGTGAGAATATGGTACAGTATAAGGATTCTTTATACTGCGAGTGGTCGCCTAACGAAAAAGTAGCTACAGAGGTAGCCATCGGCGCATCCATCAGCGGTGTGCGTTCCATGGCATCCATGAAGCACGTTGGCTTTAACGTAGCGGCAGACCCGCTGTATACGGCAGCGTATATTGGTGTAAATGGCGGTATGGTCATGATCGTGGCAGATGATCCTGGTATGTACAGCTCACAGAATGAGCAGGATACCAGACAGATTGCCCGTGCGGCCCAGGTTCCTGTATTGGAGCCGTCCGACAGCGCAGAAGCAAAAGAGTTCACAAAACTTGCTTTCGACTACAGTGAAAAATATGATACACCAGTGATCGTGAGAACCACCACACGTCTGGCACATTCCCAGGGGCTGGTAGAACTGTGCGACCGTGTGGAAGTAGAAGACAAGCCATACGAGAAAAATATTGCCAAAAACGTTATGATGCCGGGAAATGCCATCAAACGCCATGTGGTCGTGGAGAAACGCATGAAGGATATGGCGGAAGATGCCAATTCGATGGATATCAATGTGACAGAATACAATGACACCTCCATCGGTATCATTACCAGCGGTATTCCGTATACATACGTAAAAGAAGCTATGCCCAATGCATCGGTATTAAAACTGGGCATGGTACATCCACTGCCAAGAAAACAGATCGAAGAATTTGCATCTAAGGTAGACCGCCTGATCATTTTTGAAGAGTTGGAGCCGGTTATCGAAGAACAGGTCAAATCCTGGGGCATCAAAGCAGAGGGAAAAGAACTTTTCACCTTACAGGGCGAATACAGCGCGACTATGCTGCGCAAGAACCTTTTAGGCATCAAGCAGGAGACAAAAGCCGCAGCACAGGTACCGGCAAGACCGCCGATCCTCTGTCCGGGATGTCCACACAGAAGCGTTTTCTCTGTATTGAAAAAGTTAAAGATTCATGCAGCGGGAGATATCGGATGCTATACGCTGGGTGCTGTGGCACCGCTTAGTGTGGTAGATACCACTATCTGTATGGGAGCCAGCATCAGCTCTCTCCACGGTATGGAAAAGGGCAAGGGCTCTGATTACGTGAGAGACTGGGTGGCTGTGATCGGAGATTCTACGTTCATGCATACGGGTATGAACTCTCTGGTAAATATGGTTTACAATCAGGGAACCGGCACGGTTATCATTCTGGATAATTCTACCACAGGCATGACAGGTCATCAGGACCATGCGGCAACTGGGAAGACACTGCAGGGGGACGTGACTAAGGCTGTCAATATCCCTATGTTCTGCAAATCCATCGGCATCGAGCATGTCTATGAGATCAATGCTTTTGATCTGCCGGAACTGGAAAAGCGGATTAAAGAAGAAGTGGCAAGGGAAGACATTTCCGTTATCATCACCAAATCTCCGTGTGTACTCTTAAAGAGCAATCATTTCACAAAGAAATGCAAACCATTGTCGGAGGAATGTAAAAAGTGCGGCGCCTGTCTCAAACCGGGATGTCCGGCGCTGACCAAGAATGAGGACGGAACGATTGATATCGATATGACCATGTGCAACGGCTGTGGTCTGTGCAGACAGCTCTGCAAGTTCGATGCTATTGAGGAGGTGGATGCATAATGGAAACCAGAAATATTATGATCGTCGGTGTAGGCGGACAGGGAACCTTACTTACCAGCCGTATCTTAGGCGGCATCGCCATCCACGGAGGCTATGACGTGAAGTTATCCGAGGTGCATGGCATGGCACAGCGAGGCGGAAGTGTTGTTACCTTCGTAAGATATGGGGATAAAGTGGCAGAGCCTATCGTAGAGGTAGGACAGGCAGATGTGCTCATCGCTTTCGAGCGTCTGGAGGCACTGCGCTATATTCATTATCTGAAAAAAGACGGCGTGCTGGTGGTAAACGACCAGCGCATGGATCCCATTACCGTGGTGACCGGTGTGGCAGAATATCCGGAGCATATCCTGGAGGATATGGAAAAAGAGCATAAACTTCTCAAGGTAAAAGCCATGGAGGAAGCGAAAAAACTGGGCAATTCCAGAGTGTTCAATATCATCGTGCTGGGACTTGCCGCAAAGCATATGGATTTCACAAAAGAAGACTGGCTGGAAGTAATCAAAAATACCGTTCCTCCCAAGACTGTGGAAATCAACCTGAAAGCGTTTGAGTTAGGATATACATTATAAAGGGAGGACTTACCGATGATCTGGAATGAGACCAAAGAATGCATGAGCCGCGACGAGATGAAGACCATGCAGGGAGCAAGGCTGAACAAATTAGTGGACCGGGTGTACCACAATGTACCTTTTTACCGTAAGAAAATGCAGGAACTGGGCATCGAGCCTGGTGATATCACAAGGGTGGAGGATGTAGCCAACCTACCATTTACAACCAAAGATGACCTGCGGGACAACTATCCCTTCGGGCTGCTGGCTGTGCCGCAGTCACAGATCGTTCGTGTCCATGCGTCCAGCGGAACCACCGGCAAGGCAACGGTAGTCAGCTATACGCGTAAGGATATTGATGCCTGGCAGGAATGTGTGACCCGTGTACTGGCGCAGGCGGATATCGGACGCAACGATATCATGCAGGTGGGCTATGGATACGGACTGTTTACCGGAGGTCTGGGACTGCATTACGGTGCAGAGAACCTTGGCGCTACGGTTGTGCCGCAGTCTACAGGCAATACCAAAAAACTGGTGGACATGATGGTGGATTTCAACGTGACGGCCATCGCATGTACGCCTTCTTATCTGCTGCATATTGCAGAGGTGATCGAGGAGCGCGGTCTGCGCGACCAGATTAAATTAAAGGCTGCGATCTGTGGTGCAGAGCCATGGACTGAGGAGATGCGTCTTCAGATGGAAGAGAAACTGGGTATTCATGCCCATGATATCTACGGTCTCAGCGAGATCGCAGGCCCTGGTGTGGCTTCTGATTGTCAGTATCATTGTGGCCTTCATGTATACGAAGATCATTATATGCCGGAGATCATCGATCCCAAGACACTACAGCCGGTAGGGGAAGAGCAGATAGGCGAGCTGGTATTTACCACCCTGACCAAGGAAGGTATGCCGCTGCTTCGCTACCGCACCAAGGATCTGACCAGCATCACATACAAACCATGTGAATGTGGCAGAACACTGCCAAGACTGTCTCGCTTCAAAGGGCGTTCCGATGATATGCTCATTATCCGCGGTGTCAATGTATTTCCGTCTCAGGTGGAGGCGGCGCTTCTGGAAGTCAACGAGACTACACCACACTATATGATGATCGTAGACCGTGTCAATAATATGGATACGCTGGAAGTCATGGTAGAAGTAGACGAGAAATTCTTCTCCGACGAGATCCGTGAGCTGGAAAAACTCACCAAGAAGATTGAACACGTACTGCGGACTGCTCTGGGCATCGGACCGAAGGTAAAACTGGTGGAGCCAAAGACACTGGAACGCAGCATGGGCAAAGCAAAACATGTTATCGACAATCGTAAATTTGATTAGGAGGAGAAGCGTATGTTTGTAAAACAATTATCAGTTTTTATTGAGAATAGAAAAGGCCGTCTGGAGGATGTGACCAACGTATTGAAGGATAACGATATCAATATCGTATCCATCTCTCTGGCAGACACCAATGAATACGGTCTGCTGCGCATGATCGTATCCGATCCGATCAGAGGAAAACAGGCACTGCGTGATCAGGGATTTTCGGCTATGCTCACAGATGTTTTGGCGGTACGCCTGCCAAACGGTGTAGGCAAGCTGCAGAATCTGCTGTGCCATTTCAATGAGGCAGAATTAAATATCGAGTACATGTATATTCTTGCTACCGGCAGTGGTAATGATTCTATGGTCATCAAAGTTTCGGACAATGAGAAGGCTGCCAGTGCGTTGGAAAAAGCAGGCGTTGTACTGTTTAATCCAGATGAGGCTTATGCAATACATGAATAATTAATATACTGGAATAGGGGTTATATTTTTTATTTTTTATGAGGATGACGAGGGAGAAAAGATGATTATTAAATTATTTTTACTGATTTTATTTTTTGGTTCCATGATCGCAGTGGGGTGGCACTCCAGAAGACATGCCACCAATGTAAATGGATTCGTTCTGGGCGGACGTTCCGTGGGACCGTGGCTGACGGCCTTTGCTTATGGTACTTCTTATTTTTCGGCGGTTGTATTCGTGGGTTACGCGGGACAGTTCGGCTGGAAATATGGCCTGGCTTCCACCTGGATCGGTATCGGCAATGCCGTGATCGGAAGTCTTCTGGCCTGGGTGGTTTTGGGCCGCCGTACCAGAGTTATGACGAAACATCTGTCTGCGGCTACCATGCCGGATTTCTTCGGGAAGCGTTTTAACAGCAAGAACCTGAAGATAACGGCTTCTATTATTGTATTTGTTTTCCTGGTGCCGTACACTGCATCCATCTACAACGGTCTGTCCAGACTGTTCGGGCTGGCCTTTGATATTCCGTATACGTACTGTGTGATCGGTATGGCAATCCTTACGGGTATCTATGTTATTATGGGCGGTTATATGGCTACGGCTATCAACGACTTTATCCAGGGCATCATCATGCTCTTCGGTATTTGTGCCGTGATCCTGGCTGTGTTAAACGGACAGGGCGGATTCATTGAAGCGGTGCAGAAATTAGCAGAGATACCAAGTGATGTGGCAGTGACACAGGGGCAGCCGGGAGCCTTCGCGTCCTTCTTTGGGCCGGACCCGCTAAACCTTTTGGGTGTTGTTATCCTGACTTCCCTTGGAACCTGGGGACTTCCTCAGATGGTACAGAAATTTTACGCCATCAAGAGTGAGAAGGCTATCGCCACGGGTACGGTTATCTCTACGATCTTTGCCATCGTTGTGGCAGGCGGCTCCTATTTGCTGGGCGGCTTCGGCAGACTGTTTGATAATGCGGCTATTTATAACGCGGATGGAAGTATTGTATATGACAGTATCATTCCGTTTATGCTCTCTACCCTGCCGGATATTCTCATGGGTATCGTGATCGTGCTGGTATTGTCGGCATCCATGTCCACACTGTCTTCACTGGTGCTCACATCCAGCTCCACCTTTACACTTGATTTCCTGAAAGGGAATTTTGTGAAGGATATGAAAGAATCCACACAGCTTTTTGTACTGCGTGTGCTCATCGTGGTATTTATCGCCATCTCAGTGGTGCTGGCACTGGATCCCCCCACTTTTATAGCACAGCTTATGGGTATTTCATGGGGCGCGCTGGCCGGGGCATTTCTGGCACCGTTCCTCTATGGTCTGTACTGGAAGGGCGTGACGAAGAGTGCGGTATGGGCATCCTTTATCGTGGGTGTAGGCATTACCGTGACCAATATGTTCTTTAAATATATTGCGTCACCGATCAATGCAGGTGCTATCGCTATGGTAGCCGGACTGGTGGTGGTTCCGGTGGTCAGTCTGATCACACCGAAATTAAAGAAAGAGGATGTGACGGAAATCTTCAGCTGTTATGACAGCGAAGTAGAGACAACCTCCAGAAAAGTATTGCCGGAAGAAAAAGAAGCATAAGCGTTTCCAAAGAAAAGGTATGTCCATGGAGGATGTACCTTTTTTGGTTGATGTTATTTTCACAAAAGTTTATACTGGTAACAGGACAGAAAGAAATGGAGAAATGATCTTGAAGAGAATTTTAATTATTGAGGATGATCTGCATATTGGGAATTTATTGGAGGAGGCATTGACGCAGGAGGGATACCTTGTGTCAAGGGCTTATTCCGGTACGGAGGCTGTGCTGGTGCTGGAAAAGGTCAGCCCGGATCTGGTGCTGCTGGATCTCATGCTGCCAGGCCTAACCGGGGAGGAAGTACTTCCGAAGATCCGGGAGATACCGGTGATCGTGGTCAGCGCGAAGGTAGATGTGGAGGAAAAGGTGGATCTGCTGCTTGGCGGTGCTGTGGACTATATTACCAAGCCATTTCATATGAAAGAACTGCTGGCACGTATCCAGGTGCAGCTGCGAAAGACAACTTTTTCGGAGCATACAGGGTGGCTGCAGTATGGACCGATCACCCTGGACGCGGCTACCCATGCGGTTTGCGTGGATGAAACAGAGGTAAAACTGACCAGAACGGAATACGCCATCCTGAAGCTGCTCATGCAGAATCAGAATCAGGTGGTGACCAAATCCATCATGCTGGACCGCATCAGTGAGGACACGCCGGACTGTACGGAAAATTCTCTTAAGATGCATGTGAGCAATCTGCGGAAAAAACTGCGTGAGGTCCATGACCAGGACTACATCGAAGCAGTCTGGGGCATTGGATTTAAAATGCAGGGAGCATAAACTTTACGATTTCTTTACGCTTTTCTTTACCGCTTCCTTTACGGTTTTGAGATAGGATAGCAGCATCAGGAAAAAGGAGGCAATAAAGCAATGGAATATATTCTGGAAACAAATGCATTGCAGAAACGATACGGCAGATATCAGGCACTAAACGGGCTGACCATGCATATCCCAAAAGGCGTGATCTATGGTTTCGTGGGGAAGAATGGGGCGGGCAAGACCACTTTGATCCGGCTGATCTGCGGACTGCAGAGACCTACGTCAGGGGGCTATACTCTGTATGGGAAGAAGGATACGGACAGGGAGGTGGTGCGCTCCCGCAGAAGGATGGGTGCCGTGGTAGAAAGCCCGGCTATCTATCAGGATATGACGGCAGTGGACAATCTGAAGCAGCAGTACCGCATTATGGGTCTTCCGTCCTACGATGGAATGGAGGATATTCTCGACCTGGTGGGCTTAAGTGATACGGGAAAGAAGAAAGCAAAGCATTTTTCCCTTGGTATGCGCCAGCGTCTGGGCATTGCCATAGCGCTGGTGGGAGATCCGGACTTTCTGGTGCTGGATGAGCCGGTGAACGGGTTGGACCCGCAGGGCATTATCGAGATCCGGGAACTGATCCTGAAACTGAATCGGGAACAGCAGATCACGGTTCTGATTTCCAGCCATATTTTGGATGAACTGGCGAAACTGGCCACGCACTATGGGTTTATCGACAACGGAGTTATGGTGAAGGAAATCAGTGCGGCGGAGCTGGAAGCTGCGTGCAGGAAATGCGTGCGCATGGAGGTAAATGATACAAAAGCCCTGGCAAGGGTGCTGGAGGAACGCGGACTGGATTATAAAATCTTGTCGGATACCCAGGCGGATGTATATGGGAAAATCAAGGTGTCACAGCTGATTGCAGAACTGACTGATGCAGGCTGTGAGGTGGTTTCCATGCAGGAGCGTGACGAGAGTTTGGAAAATTATTATGTGAATCTGGTGGGAGGTGGCGAACATGCGTAAACTATTATCGGCGAATTTCGCCCGCCTCTGGAAGAATAAGGTGTTCTGGATATGTATTCTGGTCACCCTGGTGTACAATACCATAGTAATGTTAAACGGAGGTATGCAAGCGGCAAACTTAATCGAAGAAGGCGAAAAAGCCACATTGGAAATGTATTATTTCAATTTTGCTCCGGTACTGGGACTTCTGTGTGCTGTCTTTAGCAGTTTATTCATGGGGACGGAATACAGCGATGGTACCATTCGTAATAAAATTGTTGCGGGTCATACACGCACGCATGTGTATCTGGCCAATTTTGTGGTATGTTTTGCGGCGGGACTTTGCTTTATAACTGCATGGCTGCTCAGTGGCTTGGTGGGTATTCCATACCTGGGTCTCTGGAAACTGAACATCTTGAGCCTCTGTATGCTGATACTGATAGCAGTTCTTTTTACAGCGGCGTTTACAGGAATCTTTACACTTCTGGGCAGTCTTATTACCAACAAAGCAATCATGGCAGTAGTGATGATTCTTCTGTTTTTGGCGATGCTGCTCGTGACAAGCTGGTTCAATGCTCAATTAGAACAGCCTGAGATGTGGAGTGGCATAACCATGACCGAGAATGGGATCGAGATGGGAGATCCCATGCCCAATCCTTATTATGTTACTGGCAAGGTGCGCACAGTCTATGAGTGGGTCTTGGATCTGCTTCCCACGGGACAGTCGATTTATATGGCAAATCTGAAAATTGTACATCCGGTTCGTGAAATGATATTATCTGTCCTCATTACTTTGAGTACGTTAGGTGCGGGACTGGCAGCATTTAAAAGAAAAAATCTGAATTAAAGGAGAGCAAAATGGAAGTCTGTTTATGGGTTGCGATCGGTATACTGATACTTTGTGTGGCTGCACTGCTGTTGAAAATACATTATATGCATAAAGCAGCCCAGGAAATAGAAGAAGCATTTGCCGAGAGGCTCATAACGGACACCAATACCCTTATGGGAATCTCCAGTCGGGATAAATATATGCGTCATCTGGCGAATGAGATCAATAGCCAGCTGCGCATACTGCGAAGGGAACGGCGCAGATTCCATCAGGGAGATCTGGAGTTGAAAAGTGCAGTGACCAACATTTCCCACGATCTGCGTACACCCCTTACGGCGGTCTGCGGTTATCTGGATCTTTTAGAGTGGGAGAAGAAGAGTCCGCAGGCAGAGCGTTATGTGGATATTATCCGGGACCGGACAGAGGTGATGCGGCAGTTGACGGAAGAATTGTTCCGGTATTCGGTGCTTTCTTCCCCGGACTATGGGGTTCAGGTCGAGACCGTGTCCATAGGAGAGGTGCTGGAGGAGAGCATTGCAGGTTATTACGCTACTTTGCAGGCGCACAAGATCACACCGGATATCCGTATGCCGGAGCGGAAGGTGATGCGCAGCCTGAACCGGGCGGCATTGTCCCGCATTTTTGCCAATCTGCTGAACAATGCAGTCAAGTACAGCTCCGGGGATCTGGATATTACCCTCACAGAAAAAGGCGAGATCATTTTTGCCAATACGGCCACGGAACTGGACGAGGTACAGGTGGGAAAACTCTTCGATCGGTTTTACACGGTGGAGACAGGCAGGAAGTCCACGGGACTTGGCCTTTCCATAGCAAAACTTCTGGTGGAGCAGATGCACGGCATCATCGAGGCGGATTACAGGGAGCAGCGGTTATATATTCGTATTCAACTCTCAGAAGAAGGAGTTGGGTAAGGAAGCATGGATTTGAAGCATGATTACCCATAAAATCTTAATAGTATGGATTTTATGGGTAAATTCTTTTTAATATGGAATATTTTATCCAAACAAAGATATATAATGTTTTATTTTAATGGTTTTTGGGTAATAGGATGCCGTATAAATGGGTTGTTGCCAAATGTTCATCAGAAAAATAAGAAAAATATTATTTTATGCAACAAACCTCTCCGAAAATGATACTATGTAGATATAGAGAAGAGAAGGAGGGGGTCATATGACAAAGAATAGGAAAAGTATTTTTATATGGATGGCA
>JAQUWF010000036.1 GCA_028692975.1 Lachnospiraceae bacterium | reverse complement strand
AATAACAACGAATTAATATCTTATAAAAAATGATATTTTCACCAAGGGGTAAGTGCGCCCTTTTTTCAGTCAAAAATAAATCCAAATATTTTTCATTTATCTATTTACATTTATTAGCTGGACTCTTCCCCAAAAGCAACGGCAGATTGACGCACTGTTTTCTCTATGCTCTTAAATACAAAGGGCGCCTGCTTTTCGTCTCCCAATTTCACAGCGACCTTGATCTGATCCTTCTGCAGATCACCGTCCGCACAAAAAGGCACGGTAATCTGCACTTTTCCATCCGTATCCGTCGCCTGATATCCTTTGGAAAAAGGTGCATTCATCCCTTCATATTCATGTTCTGTATCGATTCCAAGATGTACCGGAACAGCCGGAGCCTCCACAGTCTGTCCCGTGTCCTCCGGTTTTTCCTCCGCCTTCTGCTGGATTTCGCCCTCCTCTGCCGCCAGCACCGGAAACACATTTCCCAGCACAAGCATCAGCACAAGCAGAAAACACATCCCTCTTTTCAATCTCATCTTCATGTCCTCCTCACCTTATCTCGGTCAATATGCCTGCGTCCATCTCAAAAACATGGTCGCACAACAGGTCGATATCCTCCCCGTTATGGCTGGCCAGAAGTATCGTCTTCCCCTGCTCTTTCATTTCCAGCAGGAGATTCCGGATATCTGCCACCCCATGTTTATCCAGTCCATTAAAAGGCTCGTCCAGAATCAATATCTCTGGATCTTCCATAATAGCCTGGGCGATTCCCAGACGCTGGCGCATGCCAAGGGAATATTTGCCCACCGGCTTTCGCGCCTCCGGATCCAGCCCCACCCGCTGCAGCACCCGGGTCACTTCCTTTGGCCCGATGACATGGCGCAGCTGTGCCAGCAGTTCCAGATTTTTCCGTCCGCTCATCTGAGGCAGGAAACCGGGTGTCTCAATAATGACTCCCATATCCTCCGGGAAATCCACCTCTTTGCCCACCACTTTTCCACCTGCCCGCACCGTGCCGGAAGTAGCAGGCAGGAATCCGCAAATGCATTTCATCAGCACTGTTTTTCCGGAACCGTTATTTCCAACGATGCCATACACCTGTCCCGCCAGCATAGTCATACTGACCGGATACAGCACCGTATCCTGGCCGAATTTTTTCGTTACCTCTTCTATTTCGATCATGGGCTTTCCCATGCACGTTTTCATTTCCAATGATTGATTCCTCATATTTCCTCCAGCCGTTCTCCCATTGCCATTTTCCCAAGCACCACGAACAGTATAATTAACGCCAATATCACCAAATATGCGCCGATCCCATTGTCTCCCCAGTCCTTCTGCAATTTCAGCCATTCCACCGGGTCAATGGCAGCATAGCCCTGAAAATACCGGTCGTGTAAAATGATCAGCAGATAATAAGACAAAAAGGGCAAACCAAAAGCCATATATGAAGACAAAAAAAATGCGCCAAAGGCACCGGCCATGGCAGAGCACCAGCTGCCGATCAGCACCAGCCGCACCAGCCGCCAAAAGGCTTCCTGTAATACCTTCGGATCCCACGCCCCTGTTCCTTCCCGAAAGAACAAAAGCAAAAAGAGAATCAGGAAAGAGCAGATTCCAGCCAGCAGCCAGATCAGACCGCCACTGAACATACAGACCCGCATCCTGTCCCGGACATATGCCTTCCGATCCTGTCTGGAGATCAGTATCCTGATATAACTGCTCCGTATATCCTGCACAAAACTGTCCCCGTATGCCAGCACGGAAGCCAGCGGCAGAAAGAAGACCAGCGCATCCGACGTCAGCGCCTCATTCCAGAGTATGTAGAAGGTTCCCGTCTCCAGCACTTTATGTTCCGTCGGCCAGTTCACACCAGCCAGAATCCCGGCGATGGCCAGCAAAAGTGCCGGATAAAAGGCTCTGCTTCCCACCATTCGTTTCCATTCCATTTGCCGCTCACCTCCCCTATACCACTGTTTCAATCACGCTGCCCTAAAAATGCGAAATTATATTCCTTCAAAAAGTGCATACTGCATAGCAGCAGGATGACCAGCAGCCCGCCATACACCAGATAAGACTGGGTCAGCGTGGGCAGCATGTCATATCCAAAGCTGTGTCTGGCATAGACCGCATGATTGAGCGGACTAAGCCATCCGGCCAGCACATTTGCCTTATACATCTGCCAGTCTGGAAGCCCCAGTATTTTCTGCAGTATGGAGGACGACAGCAGATATCCATACACACTAAAGAGCACCCCTGCAAAAATCCCTGCATGTTTCCCGGCTTTTAGATTCACCGTCAGCACCAGAAAACTAAGGACCAGCGAATACCCCAGCATCAGCAGGATCAGCCGTGCCATACACCCGTAAGGCGTAATGCTTTCCATGACCTTCACCGTGGAGGGCACCAGCATCTGTTCGCCCAGTTTGGAATATCCCAGCATAGCCGCCGTCTTACTCCAGATGTTCCCAATAAATGTGTGCTGCATACACAGCAGGCAGGTCGTCAGGAATATGAACAACAGATACACTCCCGTGGCCAGGCTGATATACAGCAGCTGACCTGCCAGCCATTTCCGTTTGGTGATCCGCATAAGGAAAAACGGAGTCATGGCACTTAGTTTGGGGACATCTGAAAAGAGAAAGATCAGCAGCAGCGAACAGATCAAGATGGACGGCGCATCTCCAAAGGTCCACAGAAACGGCTCCACCGCCTGCATGGAGGAATCATATATCTCCGTCACCTGCATGACCTTTCCGCTCAGTAGAAAACTAATGACAAACCCAAAGCCAAAGGTCATCAGCACCCGCGGTTCCCGGAAGAATCCGCGGAAATTGTACCGGACTACCGCCCATATCTGTCCCATAGAAAGTATCCCCCTGTCAATATCCAAGGCCCCTGTCTATCACCGTTCCATCCACCGCATTGATGGTCATATAACTATTATTTTTAGCATACGTATTAGACTTCATTTCCCTGCCTTCGTATTCCACCCTGGTGGATTCGCCGCCGAAGAAATCCCATACCGGAATCAAGGTTCCTTTCTGATCTCCGCTGTCCGGCTGATAAATCCTCATATACCCCAGCGTAATCCGGTCTATGGAAAATATATCCTCCAGCATCCCGTCCATTGCTTCTGCATGAGATACCTGCATCATATTGTCGAAGATCTTCATGATTTCCGGAAAACTCATCAGCGTTGTGGAATCTGCTGTTTTGTCCCCAATATCATATATACTGGTGATATTGACCTCCTGCAGCCCTTCCCCATTGACGATGATATCCAGTGTTTCATAGATCCATGGCTTTGTCACATCATCTTCCATATTCTGCAGCGCACCGCCAATCTCCATGGTGCTGATAATGGGAACCCCCTGTACGATACGTTCATAAATGAAGTGATAACCGGCATTGGTTACTTTCATCGTCCCGCCATCCTGCTCCGCGGAAACGTCAACACGTCTCACTGCATAATCGGAACACCCCACTTCCATTCCCTCAATGCCAAGGGCCTGAACCTTTTCATCCGCCACTTTTTTTGCCTCATCAAAGGAAATTCCAGCCATGTCCCTGACTTCTTCCTCCGATGGCGGCTGCAATGCCCCTTCCTCCTCTTCGAATCCTACCATCATCTCATAGTCGATCCAGGAGTAGTCAGGCGATACGCTGCGCTCAGTCTCATCAGACACCCTTTGAATATGTATTTCCATTCCCTCGTATTCTTTCATATTATACTTATAAACGCTCTGATCCGGCATCTCGACCATACCCATAAAGGTATTCTCATCACTGAGCATGGGTGTGATCTCCGTATAAGTCTTCTCCTTGGGTGCCTCATTGTATTGATTTTCCATGGATGCAATTTCCTCATTTATATCATAAAGATAGTTGCCATCCTCGTCTTTGCCGTAATTATATGGATCCATATTTCCTGCTGCCAGAGCCTCTTTCAGCATATCCAGTCTCTCTTTACACTCGGCCTTTGTGAGTTGGAAATATTCCTCGGCATCGTAGGCTTTGCCACCCGGAAGGAACGTTTCCGTCACCTTGTCGATCCATTCCTGGTCAAAGGGCCGTGCGGATACTTCATAGGTGGGGATCGCGCTCACATCTGGAAGTTTTACATCTGCATCCACCTGTATCTTCAGTCCGGTATCATTCCCGGAAGAACTGGTATAATGCGTCTCCGCCCCCAGTGTCTGATACAGGGATGATTCCTTTTCTGCTGCTGTGCCGCTTTCGGCATTTGCCGCCTCATTTTGTGCCTGTCCCTTCTGTCTGACGATCACATCCTCCGGTGTCTTTTCACATGCGCACAGCGCCAGACTCATAAATACTCCGGCCGCCACCGTCCTGATTATTTTACTTTTCATGCTTACCTCCATTTTGCCCTTCTTTTGATGCTCCTATCCTACCACACTGTCCTTTGCCAAATCTTCGCCAAGTTGTAACTGAAATGTAACCGTTACTCTGGTTCCCTCTCCCGGCGCACTCGCCATCGTCCAGTCCATACCATACAGTCTGACAATCTGTTCACAAAGAGTAAGCCCAAGCCCCGCACCGCCCTGTCTGCGGCTGCGCGACTTATCTACCATATAGAATGCCTCTTTAATATGCTCCATCTCTTCCTGGGCAATCCCATAGCCTTCATCCTCCACCCAGAAGCAGCCCGCTTCTAATACCAGACGGACCTGACCGCCCTCCGGCGATACCTTGATCGCATTATCCAGCAGATTCACAGCCAGGCTGACCATCAGGTCCCAGTCAGCCACCACCGTCACATCCCCGGGCGCATCCTTCTGAAAGCACAATTTCACCCCTTTTTCCTGCGCTTTCCGGCTCACCGTTTCCATTGCATGGCAAAGCAGTTTTTCCATGGGTACATCTTTGGTGCAGTTAATGCTACCCGTTTTTTGTATACCCGTAAGTTCCAGCATCTTTTCTGAGAGAGCAGACAGTCGACGGCTTTCCGTGGAAATATAGCCCAGCGCCTTCTGCTCCTTTTCCGGCGGCAGTTTCAGTTTCTGCAGCGTGTCTGCATAGCCGATCAGTGCCGTCATTGGGGTTTTTAATTCGTGGGCCAGACTGCCAAGCATCTGATTCTGCTGCTCATTCATCCTGGTCAGTTCCGATATTTTCCCCTCCACACGCTCTGCAATAATATTGAAACTGTTGGACACCTGGCCGATCTCATCCATTTCATGGATCTGTACCCTGCTTCCATATTCTCCCGCCGCAATATTACCGGAAGCCGTCCTAAGCTCCTCCAATGGCCGAAACATCTTTCGCATGACGATCTGCAAAACGATCCCCAGCAGCAGACACAACAACACAGACAACAGGATTTCCTGCATGATCTGCCGACTGATCTGTGCATAGATTGCTGATATGTCAATGAATTTGTAAATGACAAACGTTCTTCCCCACGTCTTCACGCTGGTATATAAGATCAGAAGTTTCGCATTCCGGTCTATGCTGCTCCGAATAAGACCCAACTTACTATTCACGTCCTTGGCAGAAACAATTTCATAAGAAGTATTATTATACAATTCCTGGCCGCCCTGATAGACTGCCATGCGGCTCTCCACGTTGTTCACTGCATAATAGCGAAACACCGCATTCTGCAGCACCATATCTCCCTCTTTTACCGCCTCTATGGTAGTCCTCAGATCGTATTCCAGACTTTTTACATCCTCCATCAGCATGGCACTCTGCGCCTTCTCAACGACTGCAATACTGTCCTTCTGCGTGGTCCAGACGGTAATCGCCGTGAAAATCCCGAAAAAGAAAAGCAGCAGAATAACCGTAATAAGAATAATCCTGTTTCTGAGCCTATGTACTTTTTTCTGTTTATCTGTCCTTCCTCTACTCATTTTCTTCCCATTCCTTTCAGGAATCCTGCGCAGCTTCCAGCCGATACCCAATGCGCGGCACGGTCTTTATAACATCCTGAAATCCCAGTTTTTTCCGGATACGTCCAATATGTACGTCAATGGTCCGCGTCTCTCCCGTGAAATCTGTATCCCAGAGCGCATGCAGCAGTTCCTCCCGGCTCAGGGCAATATTCCGATTCTTCGCCAGCAATAGCAGGCAGTCAAATTCCATGGGCTTCAAATAGATCTCCGTGCCAGCCTTTTCCACCTTCCGCTCCCTGGGATGGATCACCACATCCTGAATGCAGATTTCTTCTTCCTTGCCATGACGCTGGAGTATTTTTTCTATGCGGATCAGCAGTTCCAGCATCTCAAAGGGCTTGACCATATAGTCCTCCGCACCTTCCTTCAGCCCGCGCACCTTGCTCGCCAGATCTCCCTTCGCCGTCAGACAAATTACCGGTATTCCCACCGCCTCGAACTCCGGCAGCAGCGCAAAGCCATCCTTCCCCGGCAGCATCATATCCAGAATCGCCAGATCGCAATCCGGCTTGTCCCGCAGATAATCGCTGGCCGTATTGCCATCCAGAAAAGAACAGATTTCATACCCTGCCGCCTCCAGATTCATCCCCAGCAGGTCATTAATCGCTTCCTCATCTTCCACAATCATGATTTTCTTACTCACAGTCCCATCCCCTTTGTACATGTGATTTGTTCATAGTATATGGTGATTATATCATGAACACCCTTGAGAAAACTTTTGAATGTGTAACCAATTTGTAAAAGACTGGACTGGAATCCTTCGGTGCACCAAAGAATTTCGATTCGTGGGCTCGCCAGAGACAAAATCGTCATTTTTATTTTTCGCTTTTTTCTCAAAATCGTTATTTTTACCATCCATTTTATCGTACTATAGTCTTACATACGGAAGTTCAGCGATATATGCCCAGTTCACGTCCACCTGCTCCAAACTGTCTTCCAATGGTAATAATTGTTTTACTCATATGCTTCTGCCTTATCTTTCTTCGCTGAAACACGCAATTCCTGCATGACAGATTTCACCATAATAATCATAACCAGGAATGTTACTACATCTGCAATCGGTGCAGAGAATAATGGGCCCTCTACGCCAAGCGCTACTGGTAAGATTAATACAAGCGGTACACTTAATATAAAATCTCTAAGCAGTGAAAGTCCCATTGCCATAACTGGTTTTCCTAATGATTGCAAGAATACACTTGTTGCTTTTACGATGCAGCAGAAAATAATAGTACTTAGGAAGATACGGAATGACAGTACTCCAAACTCATTATATAAGCTGCTCTCACTTCCAAACAGACTAAGAATCTGTAATGGGAATACTTCAAAGCATACGGTAGCAATCGCTCCGATACATACTTCTGCTATCATCATCTTTTTATAGATTTCTTTGACACGGTTATGGTGACCTGCACCATAATTGTATCCCACGATTGGCTGTGAACCAGCTGCCACACCGATTACAAATGCGATAACAATCTGGAATACTTTCATTACGATTCCAACAACTGTCATGGGAATATCCGCACCGTATTTTGACATTGCTCCATATTTTACTAACACATTGTTCATAACACCCATAATAATTACAATGGATAATTGTGTCAGGAAACTACTGATTCCAAGCGGTAATACCTTACGAAGAATGGCACCCTTTAACACAAAGTTTCCCCTGGATAATCGGAATGACTTTGTATGGAATAAATAATATACCGCAAGAACTGCTGATACAATCTGACCAACTATGGTGGCAATCGCCGCACCCTTTACGCCCCAGTGTAATACAAAAATCGCAATAGGATCCAGAATTACGTTAATGATACATCCAACTAATGTAGAAATCATAGCAAACTTTGGGCTTCCATCTGCACGAATCACAGAGTTCATTCCATTGGCAAACATAAAAAACGGTATACCAATTGCAATAATATCAAAGTAATCTCTTGCATACTCAATATTGTTTTCTGTTGCTCCGAAAGCACCCAGAATGCCTTCTCTGCTCAATATGAAGATAATCATTAAAATAATACTTCCAATGACTAACATAGTAATTCCATTTCCAACACCTTTTTTCGTACCTTCTGTGTCTCTTTTTCCCTGACAGATACTTAAAAAAGCTGCACATCCATCCCCGATCATTAATGCAAGGGCAAGGGCAATAACCGTAATGGGAAATACAACGTTTGTAGCTCCATTTCCAAGGTATCCGACACCTCTTCCGATGAAGATCTGGTCTACAATATTATAAAGTGACGATACGAGCAAAGACATGATACATGGAACCGAGAACTTCATCATAAGTTTTCCAATGGGTGCCTCCGCAAGATATGAATTTGAATTTTGATTCATTTTATTTTCTCCTCCTTTTTACTCAAAAAAAAGCGGCAGCTAATGTGTTTGGCTTTCACACAATAGCTACCACCTGTTTCTACAACATGCTTATTATACACTAATTAAAAAATTCTCTGTAATATGTAATTAGTACCAAACTTTTCTCGGATTTTTCCATTCTCATGCGCAAAATCCCATCTGAATCAATACCAAGTTACTCGGGCGTTTGACAGTTGGATAGAGAGAACACATATTGTTACCATGACTGCTCCAACGTTTATTTCGAAATCGAACAAATTCTATTTTGCAAATTTCTTATAATACTCTTTTGCTTCATCCGCTGTCAGATTAAATCGTCTCATCAGCTTTTCAATAATCCGATCCTCAGACACATTTTCTTCCTGATTATCCAATATCAAAGTTTCAATGCCACCTTCTTCTCTGATTCCCTGTAACGCTCCGCACATATTTATAACCTCCTTCTCATCCTTATTCTGGATTATATAATCCGTAATCTCATTTGTATTCGCCATAGCCTTTATTGCCCGATATGTATCTGGCTGTACACTTGTAAACAAATCCTTATTCTGATCCACGAACTCCTGCAAAGCCTTCTTATCTTCCTGATATTTAATAAATCCGAAAACCATCCTCAGGTCATCGCCATATGTATCCAGGTCCTTGATCTTCATTACCTCAAGTAGATTCAGTTGATAATTCATCATCAGCGGCATATACACTTTGAGTTCATCCGAAACAGCAAGCATCTCATGCAGCGTCTTTGGTCCGTCCCATGGATCCAGACCATAGTAGACCACTAGCGTAATCACTGGCAATAGTTTATCATCCTTACTGAACTGGCTCAGCCACTCGTCACCATCCAGATCCTTGTCGTCCTTATGTTGTTTCGCAATCTTCTTCCGCTGGCCTTCATATGCCTGCGCATCATAAATCAGATTGCGCAGCGGCATGGCATAATGAACATTTGTCTGCGACTCCACTCCGATAATAAGGATCACTGCTTCATCCTTATACATCTTCTTGATATCCCGAATCTTGTGCATACCGGGGATATCACGGCTCACACTGTCTAACTCGGTCAGTTTTTCGGGATCAATCACCGGATTCCCATCAAAGAATCCATTGTTAACCACATCCGCAAACCGTACCGGATCTGACAGGTAGTCGTTCACTTCATTGTCTACTTTTCCCATTGAAAAGCTCCTTTCTCCTTTTGCGGGAAAGAAACTCTTCTATGCCTATCTCCATTATAAAGAATGCACATAAAAAAGCAATCCATATTTCCACTTTCCCGCCTGCAATATTGGGTTTGTTTCTCGTTTGAAATATCCGGCTGAACTCGCCTGACTGTTTCAGAAATGAAAAAAGATTTTATAAGACGAACGCCTCATGACTTAAATCTTTGCACTTACAGTAACACCCCGTGTCCCGAATGTCAACCATAGAACTTGAAATTATTGATATTATAAAGTATTATCAACGCAAAAGCAGATACCCCCACATCTGAGATATCTGCCCGATTTTATTAAACTAGAAATTTTCTTTTATAAATGCAATGGTTTCATACACTTCTTTTTCATTTGAAGCCTTTGGAAATCCGTTTAGTTCAGATTCTCCCTGTCAGTTGATTTTTCGATGAAAATAAAGGTCGCCAGGCAGACCATCATCTGTTGTCTGACCAACATTCACCTTGGACACGCAAGACAGTTATTAATTCATTATCCCGAACGGAAAGTTCTTGATCTGGCGAAAATGTGTGGTTTTGAAAGCCTCAGTTACTCATTTTTTATATATTCTTTTGTCGCCGTATCCGCAAAGGACACATTTGCTGCATTGATCAACAGCTGGCGGATATCTTTATCACTCAACTGGAACTGTTCTTTTAAGATCTGCATTTCACGCTTTACATTGGTTGCAGACACGATGGGATTATCCGAATTGATCGTGACGATAACACCATTGTCCATTAATTTTTTCAGTGGAAAGTCAGCCAATGTCTCAAAAACTCTCGTATTCAGATTGCTGGTTGGACAGAGTTCCAGTGGGATTTTCCGGTCCGCAAGAAGTTTCAGCACCGATGCATCTTCTACGCTGCGCACCCCGTGACCGATTCTTGATGCACCCATCTCCACTGCTTTTCGAACACTGTCTGCCCCGGCAGCCTCACCTGCATGGATGGTGAATGGAATACCGCTTTCCTTGGCCTTTTGGAAAATATCCGCATAGTTTTCGATAGGGCCGTCCGCCTCTGAACCGGCGATATCGAGCCCCACCACACCTTTATTCAAAAATTCTTCCGCCACCCGCACAGTCTCCAGGTTCGCCGCCTGATTATCCGCAAAACGCATACAGCACAGGATCAGATTGCTCTTTAACGGTGAGCGCTCCAACCCTTCCAGGGCTGCCTCCACTACGTCCCTCTGGGTCAATCCTTTCTGCGTATGCAGCTGTGGTGCGAACCGCAGTTCTGCATAGATCACGCCCTGTGCCCGCAGATCTTCCTGCACCCGGTACGTTACCTCGCTGATGGCCGCCCGGCTCTGCATAAGAGAAACCGGCAGATCAAAAGTCTTCAAATAATCCACCAGATCCTTACTGTCCTTAGGCACCTCCAGATAGGACAGCAATTCCTTCTCATCCGTGGTCGGAAGCGCAATCCCTTCCATCTTTGCCACAGCAATAGCCGTAGCCGGTGACACCGCTCCATCTATATGCAAATGCAGATCTATATAGCAATCATTCATATTCGCACCTCTCCTTTTCACCAACCTATCTGTACAAATCTTTTATGTACTTATATTCATTATAAAGATTTCATCTAAAAAAGCAATATATGGATTCGTACCTTACCGCCTATTGGATAAGAGGCTGCGGTTTTTTCTACTCCTTACCCATTGAAGCAAACAATTTCATCTTTCGTGGCTTCAGAAGCGCTCTCGCTGGGTAAGCACAGCTCCGATTTCTTTCTCCTTACCCAAAAACATAAGCAAGTTGCTGCGTGGGGACATTCTTTTCCTCCTCATTGGGTATACGGCTGCGGTTTTTTCTACTCCTTACCCATTGAAGCAAACAATTTCATCTTTCGTGGCTATAGAAACACTTCAATTGGGTAAGCACGACTCTGGTTTCCTTCTCGTTACCCAAAAACATAAGCAAGTTACTGCGTGGGGATCTTCTTTGCCTCCTCATTGGGTATACGGCTGCGGTTTTTTCTACTCCTTACCCATTGAAGCAAACAATTTCATCTTTCGTGGCTTCAGAAGCGCTCCCGCTGGGTAAGCACAGCTCCGCTTTCCTTCTCCTTACCCAAAAACATAAGCAAGTTACTGCGTGGGGGCGTTCTTTGCCTCCTCATTGGGTATACGGCTGCGGTTTTTTCTACTCCTTACCCATTGAAGCAAACAATTTCATCTTTCGTGGCTTCAGAAGCGCTCAAGCTGGGTAAGCACATCTCCGATTTCCTTCTCCTTACCCAAAACATAAGCAAGTTACTGCGTGGGGGCGTTCTTTGCCTCCTCATTGGGTATACGGCTGCGGTTTTTTCTACTCCTTACCCATTGAAGCAAACAATTTCATCTTCTGCGGCTGTAGAAACCCTTCCGCTGGGTAAGCGCGACTCCGGTTTCCTTCTCCTTACCCAAAAACATAAGCAAGTTACTGCGTGGGGATCTTCTTTGCACTCCCGTTGGGTATACGGCTGCGGTTTTTTCTACTCCTTACCCATTGAAGCAAACAATTTCATCTTTCGTGGCTATAGAAACACTTCAATTGGGTAAGCACGACTCTGGTTTCCTTCTCCTTACCCAAAAACCTAAGCAAGTTACTGCATGGGGACATTCTTTGCCTCCTCATTGGGTATACGGCTGCGGTTTTTTCTACTCCTTACCCATTGAAGCAAACAATTTCATCTTCTGCGGCTGTAGAAACCCTTCCGCTGGGTAAGCGCGACTCCGCTTTCCTTCTCCTTACCCAAAAACATAAGCAAGTTACTGCGTGGGGATCTTCTTTGCACTCCCGTTGGGTATTAGCCCACGGTTTTTACTTTCTTTACCCAAAACAAAAACCTGCGATCAACTTGTATGCTCACAAGTAACCGCAGGCCATATGATTAAAGTTTCCTTCTTCTACGAGATTCTCCCATTATCCATCTCCCAGACCACATCCGCCAGATTCATGGTCGATTTCCTGTGGGACACCAGAACCACTGACTTTTGCTGGCAGGCTTCCTTTAATGATCGCAGGATAATGCCCTCATTCAGAGAGTCCAGATTGCTGGTAGGCTCATCCAGCAACAGGAAGGGTGCCTCATGCAGGAAAGCCCGCGCGATGCCGATTCGCTGCTTTTCGCCGCCGGACAAGGTATCGCCCAACTCGCCTACCTGAGTATCATACCCGTCAGGCAGCGTCATAATAAAGTCATGGATAGAAGCCTTCCTGGCCGCCTCCATGATTTCCTCCCCGGTCGCATCCATCTTGCCGATGGCGATATTATTGGCAATAGAATCATGGAACAGATGGGTTTCCTGAGTCACATAACTTTCCGTATGCCGCAGACGGTTCGTGGGAATCTCCCTCACATCTTTACCGGATACCGCCACACCCCCCTGCTGCACATCCCAGAACCGCATGAGCAGCTTCAGCAGCGTAGACTTGCCGGAACCACTGGCTCCGTGGATGCCGATAATCTTCCCCGGCTCCATGGAAATAGAGTAATCCTTCAGGATTTCTTCCTCCTCATAGGCAAAATCCACATGGGACACCTCTGCTCCGACAAAGGATTTCTCGCCGTCATAATCACAACTGCCATCCTCCGCAATCTCTTCCACCAGCGGCTTCTCCTCCAGGATAGACAGCACTCGCTCACCGCTTGCCAGCGTCTGGTTCAGGTTGTTGGACAGATTAGACAGTGCAATCACCGGCCCGAAGGACCCCATCATGGCGATCGACGCCACCACCAGTTCCATAAAAGTCGCATCTCCATTCTGGAACTGGAAAATCATCAAAAACAACACCGCAAAAGAAAATAGCAGCACCATGAGATTGGTAATGGATCTCTGACTGCCCTCCATCCTGCTCAAATCTTCCTGGATCTCGCCCAGTTGTCTGGACCGTTTACTCATGGCCTCCTTCCGCTCCTGTCCTTTGCCGTACTGAATCGTCTCATCCAGCCCACGCAGGGAATCCAGCACAAAACTATTCATGCCACCGAAGGCATTCCGAAACTTCATTCCCTTCTCTGCGCCGTCCCGCCCATTCATAAGGGGTATCACCACGCCGACTATCACATACCCTGCCAGCGCGATCACTCCGGCCCATACAGAAAAATGGCCGATAAAAAGCGTCATAACAAGCGAGGTCACAAATGCAATGGCAATGGGTGAAATGGTATGTGCGTAGAACACTTCCAGCAATTCAATATCCGTGGTAATAATAGAGATCAGATTGCCTTTCTGTCTGCCCTCCAGCTTCGCCGGACACAATGTTCGTAGCGCCGCGAACACCTTATTCCGGATAATGGCCAGCAGTTTAAATGCAATAAAATGATTACAGTACTGTTCCACATAATGAAAGATACCCCTGCACACTGCCAGCACCACCAGCAGAATAAACAGAATGCGAAGACTCATGGCCAGCAGAGGCTCACCTCTCAGGAAGGACACGCCAACGCCCATATTTTCAAGAAAAGTGTGAATGATGCCATAGCCCGCCAGGATCGTGAGGAAAATCGCACAAAGATACCCGATCACCCCAAAGCAGATCGCCACACACATAATAGGAAGCAATGGTTTCACAAGCCCAATCAGAGATTTCATGATTCGGAATCCGCTGCGCCTGTTTTTCTTCTGAATGCCCGCTGTCTGATTGCTCATGCTCCCACCACCTTTCTCACCCTTGTATCCTTCTTCTCCATATCCAGCCGCCTATGCACATCAGTCCCGGTCTGGACTTTTCCATACTGCTCCATGCCACTCTGGTACTGGTAAAGCTCGTGATACGCACCTTTCGCCCGCATCAGTTCCTCATGTCTGCCCTGTTCGATGATCACACCGTCCCTTAACATGTAGATCCGATCTGCCTGCACCACATTGGCCAGACGATGTGAAATCATAATAATCGTCTTCTTCCGCGCCAGTTCATGGATCACCTTCATGATCAGTTCCTCGCTCTCCACATCGATATTCGAGGTCGCCTCGTCAAAGATATACATGGGCGTATCATGCAGCAATGCCCGCGCCAGCGCCAGTCGCTGACACTGTCCGCCGGAAAAATTGCCGCCCTTCTCCTGCACCGGCGTGGCAAGCCCCTGCTGGCTCTGGAGAAAGCCCTCCAGATTCACCTGCTTCAGCGCCGTCCACATCTCATCCTCTGCTGCATCCTCTTTGCCCATGCGCAGATTGTCTTCCACTGTTCCCTGAAAGAGATAACTGTTGTGGGTCACCAGCGTCACGTGTTCCATCAGGCTGCTTTCTCCGATCTGGGCAAGTGACTGTCCATTTATGGTAATAGTCCCGTCATACCCATGATTTCTTCCCATGAGCAGCCCGGCTATGGTACTCTTGCCGCACCCGGACGTTCCTACCAGCGCCGTAAAAGACCCCGCCGGACAGCACAACTCCACACCCTTTAAAATCTCCCGATCCGCCTCATAGGCGAAATGCACCTGTTCCAATGTCACCTCCATGTGCCCGCCGCTAATCTCCCCGGTCTTCTCCTCCTGCTCCGGAAGATCCAGCAGCGCAAAGATCTTGTCACTGGCCGCCATTCCGTTCATGGCAATATGGAAAAAGGATCCAAGCATGCGAAGGGGAATAAAAAATTCCGAAGCCAGCAACACAATGGTAATGACTCCCGCCAATCCTATATTTCCTTTTCCAAACTCCAAAAGTGCCACGATCATGCCCACTGCCGCCCCACCGTAAGCGATGATATCCATGACACTGGTGGAATTAAGCTGCATGGTCAGGACCTTCATGGTAATCTTGCGGAAATGTTGGGATTCCACATCCATCTCATGGGCCTTCTTCTGGTCTGCCTGATAAATCTTCAGCGTAGTGAGCCCCTGGAGATTTTCCAGAAAGCTGTCCCCCAGATTCGTATAAATGCCCCAGTACCGGTTCAGCAATTTCTTCGCGAACTTCTGCACTGCCATGATGGAAACAGGGATCAGCGGCACACAGATCAAAAGCACTGCACTGGCCTTCAGATTCACAAAGGACAGCACCACGAACAGCGTCACCGGAGCCAACAGACTATAGAAAAGCTGTGGCAGATATTTCCCGAAATAAGTCTCCAACTGCTCCACGCCCTCGGTGCTCAGCTGCACCACTTCTGACGTGGAAGTCTTCTCCCTGTAAGCAGCACCCAGACGCAGCAGTTTCTCATAGATCTTCTCCCGCAGGATCCGCTTCACATCCACACTTGCCCCATAAGAAGCTCTGGAAGCCATCTTGTCGCACACATACCGCAGTGCCATGGCACAGATGATTGCAGCCGCCGATGTATAGATAACAGAATTCCCCGCCTGCCCCTGTATAGCCAGATCCAGCAGTTTCCCTATGGTAAATACCACCACGATCTGTGCCAGCAGTGCGACCCACTGCCAGATCACATTATAAACTATATATTTTTTCGCATGAGACAAAAGCCCCACCAGTCGTTTCTTAATCATTCTTCCCGTTCCTTTTCTTTTTCAGCACACCGCTCATTTCTCTGTCACAATCTCCTCCGGCTTTAGCGTCTTTACCCGCAGGAAGAAATACAGCACATGGCATACCCACACCACGGCGATACAGATCCTGCCCACCGGCACCCGGCTCATCATGATAAAGCCAAGCGCCATGACCACCGTCACAGTTCCCACGATGGTCAGCTTCGTCTTCATAGTCATAGCCTTCTGCTCTACAAAACTTTCCAAATGTTTTTTATACACACCCGTATTCACAAACCATGTATGCAGTCTCTTTGAACTCTTCGCAAAACAGAATGCAGTCAGCATAAAAAACGGAACCGTAGGCAGTATTGGCAGAACGATCCCCACAGCGCCCAGAGCCAGGCCCACAAAGCCCAGCACAATCCACAAAATTCGAAACGGATTTTTTCTCATATTCTCTCTCCTGTTCTACACCATCAACACAAATTTCTGTCCATCGATCTGGGTCACGCCCAGTTCGATCCCATACATCTTTCGGATGCTCTCCGTGGAAATCACCTCTTCCGGGCTGCCCTCCACGATCACCGTTCCATCTGCCAGACCGATGACCCGGTCCGAGAAATGAATGGCCTGATTGATATCATGGAGTACCATAATGATGGTAATGCCATATTCCCGGTTTAGTTTCCGCACCAGCTCCAATATCTCGATCTGATACCGGATATCCAGATAAGTCGTAGGCTCGTCCAGAAATAAAATCTTCGTATTTTGCGCCAGCGCCATGGCGATCCACACGCGCTGCCGCTGCCCGCCTGACAGACGGCTCACCTCCCGGTCCCGGTAATCCAAAATCCCGGTCACTTCCATGGCCCACTCTACCATCCGTTCGTCTTCCTCTGATTTTCCGTGCATGGTCTTGCGATAAGGCGTCCGTCCAAAGGAAACCAGACGGCTCACCGTGATATCATCACTGGACGAATTATATTGCTGGACAATGGATACCTTCTGCGCGAATTCTTTCAAATTCAGATTGCGGATATTTTTCCCGCGCAGGAATATCTGTCCTTTTCTTGCATCCAGATTCTTCGTCATGAGGGAAAACAGTGTAGACTTGCCGCAGCCGTTAGCACCCATGATCGTTGTAATCTTCCCCGCCTCGATCTCCAGGGAAACCTCCCTTAACACCTTGTTTTTGTCATACGCAAAGGAGAGATTCCGCACTTCCATAGCTGGTTTATCATCATTAATTGGCATATTTCTTAGACCTCCTAAGCAGTATAATAAAGCATGGTCCTCCGATCACACTCATGAGAATAGATGCGGATACCTCGTAAGGTGATGCGATCGTTCTACCAAGCGTATCCGCCAGCAGAAACGTAAATGCCCCCAGCAGCATGGAAAAAGGAACAAGTGCCTTATGGTCACTGCCCACCAGGATCCTGCCCATATGTGGCACGATCAGTCCCAGGAAACTGATGGCTCCGGCCACCGCTGTGGAAATGCTGGCCAGAAGTACAGCCACCAGAGAAATCAGTATCCGCATGGTATTTACATTAATTCCAAGGCTCCGCGCCGTCTTGTCCTCCAGAAGCAGCAGATTGCACATGCCGGAGAAAGCCACAGCCAGCAGCAGTCCTACTGCCACATAAGGCAACAGCGTATATACATCATCCCAGGTCTTCATGGTAATGTTGCCGTTTACGATAGCTGCCACACCCTCCATATTGCCACCGTTCATACTGTTGGCTGCACTGGAAAGTCCTGTAAACATGGCATTGACCGCCACGCCAACCAGAATGATCCGAAGAGGGCTAAGGCCCCCTTTCCAGGACAGGCTGTACACCAGAAAGAACGCCAGCACGCCGCCCAAGAAAGCAAAGATCGGCGTAAAGAAAAACAATCCCGGGGCCACAGCCGTGATGATCACCGCCACAAAACTGGCTCCGCTGGAGATACCGATAATGCCGGGATCCGCCAGAGGATTTTTCAGCACTGCCTGAAAGAGCACGCCAGATACGGCAATGGCCGCACCGGCCAGCATAGAGATAAATATACGTGGGAAACGAAGGTCATAGATCGTCGCCACATCCCCGTTATACTCCACGAACAGACCCTTTAACAATGCCGGAAAACTGACCTTGAGACTTCCAATATTTACTGCAGCAAAAAACAGCAGCACCAGAAGTACACTCATAACGACAAAGGACAGCACCGCCCTTACTGTTTTCTTTTTCTTCCTGCTCTGATCCTGTTTGAGGAGATCTGTTTGTTCCACTTGCTGTTCCATCATCCTGCTCCTTCCTGGCTGTCGGTCGTCTCATTGTATTTCGCTGTGGCATCCGAATTTTCCGCGTCCTGTGAGGCATTCTCACTGTTTTCTTTTGCTTTTGCCTCATCCGCTTCACCTTCTGGATACAGGATCGGCTGCAACTCTTCCAGCGCTTCCGGATAGCGGAAGGTTGCGCTCATGCCGAACCGTTCATAACTGAGATAATATACCTTGTCATTTTGAACCGCCTCAAAATGCTTCCAGATATCATTGGTCTTAAAATCTTCCTCAAACATGGCCATGACCTGATCCGGCAGCGCATGGGATGCACACAGGATGATATCCGGCTCTTTCGTCTTCATGTCTTCTGTATTGACCGTCAGGAATTCCTGATCACTCCCGGCATAGACGTTCTCGCCTCCTGCCAGTTCCACCAGACTTCCCACGTAGGAATTTTCCGTGGCAATGATATAGGAACCAGGCAGTCCCATCAGCACCAACACCTTCGGACTGGTCTTGCCCGCATTTTTTTCTTTATAATCCTGATAGAACTTCGTAAATTCATCTACCAGCACCTGGGCTTCTTCCTGTCGGTCAAAGATTTCTCCCAGTTCCTGCACGGATCGATATAGCCCCTGCACACTGCGCAGGTTCAAAAAAGCCCAGTCTGTATTGATAGCCTCATACTTCGGCTGCAAATCTGACTGCAGCGAAGAGGGGCTTAATATCCAGTCCGGATCCAGTGACGATACGATCTCCATATCCGGGCTCATGGCAGTTCCCACCGTTGGAAGATCTGCATACCGCTCCGGCAGATCGGAGGCGGTCGTACACACACCTGCCAGATCAAGATTCAGTCTGTCACAGATATCCGCAACAGACGGTGATGTTGCAATAATCCTCACATCATTTTCCTCAGCAGAGACTTTCTTTTTCGCTGCCTCCACCGCTGCCTTCTCCTGTGGATCATCGATGAATAGCATCGTTTCCACATCATCCGTACTGATTTCAGTTTCTTCTGCCGTGGTATCGGCTTTTTCTTTTCCATCATTTTGGTCCACGCAACCGCTCAATGCCAGTGCTGTCATACAAAATACTGCTGCCAGGATCAGGATTTTAACTTTGTTTCTTATCCTTCTATTCATCATCTTCGCCACCGCCCCAACGATACCAGTTCTTGCGGAAGTAGTAAACGAGCACCGCACCGGTGCCAATCAGAATGAGACCGGCAATGGTAATGGAACTAACCAGTATCAGTATCTGTTTTGCGGCAGAACCTGTGTCAGCTCCAGAGGTTTCTGTTTTCACATCCTCTCCTGCCGTAGACAGGCTCAGTCCCTGTGCATCATTCAATGTGGTATCCTGAGCGTCCTGGGTGGAATCCTCAGTCGCTGCCTGGACGATACTGCTCTGAAGCGTTTCTGTCTCCGCCGGACTTTCCGCTGGTGTTTCCGTGGGCATTGCCGTCGGCTGGGTTTCGTTCTCTTCTGTACTTTCCTGATTCTTGGTCCCACTGCCGGACAATGCAGCATTCCCATTCGTCAGCGTACTGCTGCCGGAATTCGTTGTCTGTGTATCATTCCCAGACTGTGTATCTGTACTACCTGCATCAGCTGTGATCATAGTCGACTGCATATCCGTACTGTTCCCTTCCGAATAATTGCTGGGATAAATAAAAAAGACAACATCTCTTCCCATAGGCTCCACATACATGGAGCAGCGCACCACACAATTCTCACTGGGAACCTGTATACATACATCCGCCGTCGTCCCATTGGTATCGCTCCCATTGCCCGTCACACCCATAGCCGGGCTGCTCCAAGCGGAATCCCCCACGTTCTGCACCCAAAAACTTTGATTGGATGTATAGTCCATAAGGCTCATGCGGATAGTCAGATAATATTCTCCACTTGCCAGAACTTCCATGATACCAGTTGTATAGACCGCGCCCTCTACCATACCCTGTCCTGTTGCATAAGAAGACTCTCCGCCAGAATCCTCGATCTCACCAGTTATCGGATTTCGATATGTTGGCGTAACGGTGCAGGTGTAGACATTTCCATTTGCCGCGTAGACCGGAACGGCAAGAGCGCCTGCTCCCAAAATGAGGGCAAGCGCAAATGCCAGAAACCCAGCCAGAATTCTATTGTTCTTCTTTGCTGTTTTCATACTTTTCCTTCCTGCTGTTTCTGATTCTTACTGTTTTTCCTTTTGAATACCACAAGAAATGTTGCTGCCACCGCAATGGATACTATGATCCAATAACCTGCCGTAGACTGTTCATCTCCTGTTTTTGCCCCGGATGCTTTCGTCAGTGCACTGCTCTTTAGACTGGATCCGCTGTTTAGGCCGCTGCCGCTCAGAGAGGAACCGCCACTCAGCGTAGAGCCACCATTTAATGTGGAACCACCACTATTCGTTCCGTTATCACCGTTATTTGTATTCCCATCATCAAAATCAGTATCCGTATCTGTTGTTTTTTTCAGTGTGGTCCAGTCCAGTTTCAAAAACATGGTCTGCAGCCCCATGCCCGATGCGATAGATTCCATAACAGGTACATTTACCTGCAGCGGCGCATAGCCATCCTTCCGTGCTTCCTGTATCAGTTCCAACGTCACCGTATCCGGATAATTCGTTCCGTATTCATCACTCACCAGAGAACCATCCGTATTTTTCTGATAACTTTCCACCGTAGCATCCGCCAGATTGCCAGTTGGATTACCGTACTGATCCAAGGTATATCCCGTGGTAAAGTATTTCATCTGGCCCAGATAACCCAGTTTATCCCCAATGGTCATTCCTTTGAAGTTTAAAGTGAGGTAATATTTTCCGTTTTTGACTGTGAGTTTTATAGTATGATTAATCGCATTATCTGCCATAGAAGCCGTTGTTTTATCTGCCTTTACCAAACTGCCGGTAACAGAATATACACCATCTGCAAGATTTTGAACATCAAGCGGTTCATCCGCAGGACTTGGTGTTGGGCTGGGACTTGGACTCGGTGTTGGTGTTGGACTTGGGCTTGGCGTCGGACTTGGATCCGGCGCTACTATTTCTTTGTCCGAATAAGTAATGGTAAAGTTCTGGGTGCCCGCATAATTTCCAGCGGATGCCTTTTTTATTTCTGACGCCGGTATAAGGATAGTTCCCGGTAATTTCACCGTATTTTCCTCATCTGCAGCCAACAACTGCACCTGTGTTTCCGAGGCATTTACCACCTGTTCTCCAAAATCATTATAAAAAGTCAGCGTTTTCGTTCCATTATACAAAAGTCCTTCTTCTGGTGCTGTCACGGTAATGCTGCCTTCCACGTTGCTCTTGTCTACTGCCACATCATACGCCACCACATTGTCCCGGGTACTTTTTAAAGTCCCCAGCGTAACTGCTGCCGGTACGGAAACCGTGTACTCCGGTGTGGAGGTCCCTTCCGTCACCTGTGCTGATATCTGCATATCTTTTGTGGAAGTATCCGTGGTCCCGCCGGCCTTTTGCAGGGTATCCCAATGCATAGTCACAATCGTTTTGATATTAAATTTCCCATGATCAAAAACAACGCCGCCCACTTCACCATTCAGATTACCCATGACAGGCACATAGAGGTATGTATTGTTATAATAGTACTGACTCAGACCACTCAGCGGAAATGATACATTCGTAACCACCGTGTAATCTCCTCTTTGCTCCGTATCATAAGTGACTCCCTCTGTGCTCAGTCCCTGGGATGGATCGTTGTTGACATAATATCCGTTAAATCCCAATATGTACATGGGCTCCTGGCTCGTTCCTGACACCATGGTATAAGCAAGCTGCATGGTTCCATCTTCTTCCACCTGCAAAACCGCCTTCGCAGTGTCCTCCTGCACAAGGCTGTGGTCTACCACGTCACTGCGCACCGCCACGGTGATATCATAGGTTCCTGCCTCCGGTATCTGAGACGGCACATCAGACGGCTTCTGTTCCTCCTCCCGCAGATCCAGTGCATCTTTGACTGCACTTTTGATTGCATTAGAAGAAATCGTTGCACCGGAGACCGCGTCTACCTGGGCAATACCAGCCGCATCCGTAGAGGACTTGCCTACCAGTTTATCCGCGATACCTGCCACGGCCTTCGCCAGTTTGCTGCGATTCACATCTGCATAGGTACCGCCAAAATTCTCTCCGGTAATATCTACACCCGCTATTTTTCCACCGTCCACGGAAACCGCTGCATTCACATCGTACTCACCAAACTGCTTGATATGAAAGGTTCCGTTTTTTGTTTCTGCCGCCTGCACCTGCATTGGCTGAAGCAGCAGGCCCACAGTCATAATAGCAGTCAGTGCCAGCGCACTCCATCTTTTTTCCGCTTTTTTCTGTCTCATTTTTCCTCCGTCAGATAGCCACATTTATTCTATATCATAATACGAATCCCCATAGCATACCGCCCTGAGGATTCCTATCATGATACACTATCTGTCCGTTTTCTTAGTTTGCTGCGTAGCTGATCGTAAAGGTTGTTGTCCCCACGTAATTACCAGCAGCTGCTGCTTTTACATCATTTGCTGCTACACGAATGGATCCACTCAGTTCAATTCCTGTTGTATCAGCTGCAATATTCTGTGATCCAAAAGTATTAGAAAATGCCAACGTATTTGTTCCTGATGTCAGTTTTCCTGATTCAGGAGCCGTTACGGTAACTGTTCCATCCAGATTAGAAGCCTCTATATTTACTTTGTAATCTGCCGTTGTATCTTTTGTTGTGCTAAGTGCACCCATTGTTGTAGATGATGGAACAGTTGTTGTATATGTAGGTGTAGAAACAGGTTCTGCTACATCTGCTGTAATTTCCATACTTTTTGTTTCTGTTGCATCACCAGCTGCCGCCTTAAGGTCTGTTACTTTTACAACAAAAGCGGTATTAGTATTCATGACAACATTTACAAAAGCGGTAGTTGCAAGTCCGGCTTCCATGGAATCTACTGCGCTGCGTGGCAGATCAACTGTCACGGCCTGCGTCGGAAGTTCATCCCCTGCTTTAATACCGAAAAGAGCCCCGGCCGTATCAAATGTCTTTACGGCTTTTGTTGTTATATCAGAAGTTCCTGTATATTCTTTTTCACCTGCCGTAAACTTCACATCTTTGATTGTGCCATCCACTCCCTGCTCTGGATAAGTCGGAACAGGGTATGCCACATAGAAAGTCAGAGTCGCTGCATCATCGGTAAGCTTCACCTCTGCCTCATGTGCAAAAATAGAATCACACATACTGTAATTTGCCGGATCGCTTGCATTATGGAAATGAATCGTACCTGTGTAATCACCGTTTTCCAGTGTTTCGGTTGTAGCAGCAAATGCTGTCGTGCACATCATGGATGCCGCCATAGCCACTGTAAGGGCCCCTGATATAAATTTTTTAAGTCTCATTGTTCTTTCTCTCCTTTTTCTTTTTTCTATTTATGTTCAGCGCTCATGCGCAGTAACATCATGCATTTACGACCAAAGTACAGTTGACATCCGCACCATTTCTCGGTGTCATGTTTTCATCGGCACTGCTGGTTTCGTATTTGACCGTCAGTGGATATTCGCCCGGTTCCATCTCCCTGTCCAGCGTGATCTCATACAAATGCTGGCCTGGCTTGATCAAATCCGAAGCATAGATCGTCTCATCTGTTTCCGGCAGATAAAAAGAAATCTTGAAATACACCTGATTCTCCTCTGGATTAACCAGTTCTACAGCAACATCTTTTGTTCCCGCATCGATATTTATCGATTTGTATCCGGGGATCTTAATACCCGGCTCCACACTGCTCTCCGAATCTTCACCATCCTGTTTTTCCTGCTCTGCTTCAAATTCCGGACTATAATTCGTCACTGTCTTTGGTCTGGCATACAGATAAATGCAGAACAATCCTGCCACTGCTGTCACAACGATTATAATCGATATGATTCTTTTCTTTTTCTGTTCCATGTCTCGTTTCTCTTTCTCATTTATTGTGTTTATTTAGTTAGTTATAGCAAACCATATTTCAAAAAAAATATTCCTTACATCCAGGAATTAGTTTGATATATCTTCGGTTAGTTTTAACTACCTACATCATTTTATACCATAGATAGTTTTAAATGTCAACACACTTTTTTTCTCTTCGCTTTTGCGCAAAAAAGTAGTCAGATAACTTCATAGCTAAAGTCGTCTGACTACTTTCTTCTTTTCTTCCCTGCCGTCACGTTTTCTCTTATTACACCCAATATATCATTGAGAATATAGTTTTGCAACGCATTCATGTTTTTGACAGGCGAATTTATTTTTCGCCTGTTTCCATGCTATTTATTTAGCTAATCTCAAACTTCCGCCTCAGCACTTTCTTCGTACTTTTCCACAAGAGCATCGGCATCCAACATTGGATTCTCATCAATAAGCCTACAGATTTCCTTAACAAAATTCTCTGTTACCTCCACATGCTCCGCAATGGTTTTTGTGTCAAGACTCCTGGCTTTCTTCTTCTGAATCTGCTCGATACGAGTTCTCATTGCACCGTCTTCCTTAATTCCCCGTAATGCTCCACACATATTCACATCCTCCTTTTCGTCCTTATCCCTAATTATATAATCCGTAATCTCCTCCGTATTCGCCATGGCTGTTATGGTCCGGCATGTATCCGCCGGCACATTTGTAAACAAATCCTTATTCTCATCCACGAACGCCTGCAGTGCCTTCTTATCTTCCTGATATTTGATGAAGCCGAAAACCATCTTCAGGTCATCGCCATATGTATCAAGGTCCTTGATTTTCATTACCTCCAGCAGATTCAGCTGGTAATTCATCATCAGCGGCATATACGCTTTGAGTTCCTCCGAAACAGCCAGCATCTCATGCAGCGTCCTCGGTCCGTCCCATGGATCCAGGCCGTAGTAGACCACCAGCGTAATCACCGGCAGCAGCTTATCATCTTTGCTGAACCGGCTCAGCCACTCGTCACCCTCCAGGTCCTTGTCATCCTTATGCTGTTTTGCGATCTTCCGCCGCTGCCCCTCATAGGTCTGCGCATCATAGATCAGATTGCGCAGGGGCATGGCATAATGAATACTCGTCTGCGACTCCACACCGATAATCAGAATGACCGCCTCATCCTTATACATCTTCTTGATATCCCGAATCTTGTGCATGCCCGGAATATCACGGCTTACACTGTCCAATTCCGTCAGTTTCGCCGGATCAATCACATGGTTTCCATCAAAGAACCCATTGTTGACCACATCCGCGAACCGCACCGGATCTGACAGGTACTCGTTGACTTGATTGTCTGCATTTCCCATTGAAAAGCTCCTTTCTCCTTTTGCGGGAAAGAAACCCTTCTATGCCTATCTCCATTATAAAGAATACACATAAAAAAGCAATCCGTATTTCCACTTTCCCGCCTGCAATATTTAGTTGGTTTCTCGTTTGAAATATCCGGCTGAACTCGCCTGACTGTTTCAGAAATGACAAAAGATTTTATGAGACGAACACCTCATGACTTTAATCTTTGAACTTACAATAACATCCAACTTTCTGAATGTCAATCACTATATTCCCACATCCGTTGAATTTTAGACTTTGTTTACATTCTTTCTTTTTTCTTTAGTAACTCGCCACACTTTCAACACATTTCTCCTGTATAGTAGTACTCAGATAGATGAAATAACCACTCACTATCTCCCCCCTCATTAAAAGAGACGCCACGCAGGCGTCTCTTTTGTATTGCCGGTCTATTCCCTTTTAAAGGTACTCCCTAATGTTAATATTCCTTCGTAATCGAACTGATGTCATACTTTTCCTTAAACAATTCTAAATCTTTACCGTCCCGGATCACCATGACCTCTTCAAACTTCCCTGTGTGGATGTCCTTGAATCCCGCCACCTGTTCTCCTGTGCAGATACTGCATTTCAGGACTGGCTTTTGATTTTCCCTGTCGTATGTACCCTTGCTCATCTTTTTACGAAACATACGCTCACCTCTTTATTTCGCCAGATAGCCGCCGTCCACCGGCAGCAATACTCCAGTCGTCCATGCTGCGCCTTCGCCCAGGAAATATACGACGCCATCCGCAATATAGGACGGCTCTCCGTATCTTCTCATTGGCATCCGGCTGCACAGTTCCTTCTTTGTGTCTTCCAGCTTCAAATAGTCGCTGTTGTGTTTGGTCGGTGTGGGACCCGGCATGATTGCATTTACCGTGATTCCGTACTGTCCCAGAGCCTCAGCCGCCATATGGGTAAAGCCGCTTACCGCGCTTTTGGCTGCGCCGTAATGCACCTGTGTCGCAGACCCGGAAACCGCAGTGATAGAAGAAAAATTCACCACACGGCCCTGGATTTTGCGCTCCACCATCTTTTCTGTAATCTTCTGTGTCAACAGAAATACTGCCTTCATATTTACATTAAATGTCTTATCATAGCTTTCCTGTGAAATACTGAAGAAATCTTCGAAATAGCAGATACCCGCATTATTTACCAGACCATATACATCCGGGAACTGGTTGATCTCATCTGCAAGCTTCAGCACCTGATCCATGTCCGACAAATCCGCCTGGTAGGCTGCGAACTCAACGCCAGCCTCAGCCGCCGCCTTCTGTGCTTCCGCCACATCACCAGTATTATACGTCATGATAATATTAGCGCCTTCCGCACAAAGACGTTTCACGATTCCAAGACCAAGCCCCTTAGAGCCCCCCGTCACAACAACACGTTTTCCTTTTAAACTCATTTTATACACATCTCCTTTTTTGATTATTCCAACAATCCTTTTTTGATTGTTTTCCTGCTTTGTTTGATAGCCTCATTATATACATTATTTGTCTGTAATGATATAATTTTATTGCATATTTTACGAAAATCTTCAAAAAGTATAGTGAAATGATACCGAAAAAGAATCGGAAGGCCTCAAAAACTTGACGAATCATTTCCATCGTTATAAAATGCAAACATGCAATATAAGTATTATTGATTAGAAAGCAGGTGCGAAATGTCAGATCTTGACAATAAGAATAATCTAAACGAAGAAGACCTTTCCCCACAGGAAAATGAAGAGGGAAAAACACTCTTTCAGAAAATCTTCCCTGTGGTAAGTGTAGTTTTGGTTTTCGCCATATTGATATTAGCCAGTGTGCTAGTGTACCAGAGCATGGTTTCGAAAAAGCAGAATACTGTGACAGCCTCAGCCACACCGACCCCGACAACAACGACTCCCACGGCTACACCGGCTCTTACCGCCACACCGACGCCAGCTGCCACGACTGCTCCCGAGACAACAACACCCGGTGCCGATGCGAATACACCGTCCAGTTTTACCTCTGTCAATGAATCCGTGACAGCGAAGGACACCGTGAATCTCCGCAGCACCCCAGGTCAGGGCGATGACAGTACCGTCCTTGCCGAGCTTACCAACGGCGAAGTCGTAACAAGAACCGGCATCAGTGACAATGGCTGGTCTGAAATCGAATACAATGGACAGACCTGCTACGCGGTATCCAGTTATCTCACCACCGATCTGAACTATGAGAATACCAGCAATACCGTGGAAGACAGCGATGGTATCAAGACCGTGTTCACAGAAATATCCGATGTGATGACCGCCAAGGAAGAAGTCAATCTGCGCACACTGCCAAGCGTAACCAACGCAGACTCCACCGTAGTCGCTACCATCTACAACGGTGACACCGTGACCCGCACCGGCATCAACGAAGAAGTAGGCTGGTCCCGTGTAGAATACAACGGTCAGACCCTATACTGCATCACCAGCTACCTAAAAACCCCCTAACAAAAAAATTCTTCCAAATAGCCAATGGTTCTTACTCCCCCCTGCCATAACTGTTCAGATCACTACCTACAATAAAATGGAACATAAAATAATACGATTCATGTACCCTCAAAAACGTCGGTCCTTAGAGCGAGGGGCAGTGCCAACTGCCACTCACTCTTAGTACCGCTACGTTTTTGCCGGAGCGAGAGCGCGTCATGAATCGTATATTTTATGTTCCATTTCCCATCAACCTTCTGTTTCTGAACAGTTCTTACCGTTCCCGAACAGTCTTTACTATTTCCGAACAAATTTTCCTGTTTCTGAACACTTCCCCTCTACTCTTTCTTCACACACTTCCCATCCCGAATCTCATAAACAACATCCGCCAGTTGTTCCACCAGCCTCCTGTCATGGCTGACCACCAGCAGCGTTCCTGCAAAGGTGCCAAGCATCTTCTCCAGCCCTTCCATGGTATAAATATCCATATGATTGGTTGGCTCATCCAGAATCAGGAAATTTGACCCGGAAACCAGCAGCTTTGCCAGGGCCGTCTTCACACGCTCCCCGCCGGATAGCACACAAACCTTTTTATTCAGGTCATCCCGGCTCATATACAGATTCGCCAACACGGCCCGGCAGATATGCTCCGGCTCCGCGGCATCATACAGTACATTTTCCAGCACGGTCTCCTCCTCCTGCAATTCCATAAGATTCTGTGAAAAATACCCGACCTTCGCGTCCTCCGTAATAAAAGTGCCCGGCTGGCGTTCCAAGAGTGCTCGCACCAGCGTACTCTTCCCGGCTCCATTCTCCCCGGTCAGAAACGTTTTCTTCCCGGATTCCACCAGCAGATCCGCTTCGTCCAGCACATTCCCCTGGTCAAATGCTACAGTAAGTGTCTCAACCTTCGCCGCATACCGCGCCTTGATTCGTGTAATATGCATGCCTGTCATAGAAACATTGGGCAGCTGTACCGGTTTTTCCTTTATTTCCATATGGGACAGACGGCTTTTCACCGCACTGCCCCGATTGGATACGTGACTTTGCTGCTGTTTCGCAATCCCCTTATACAACTTCCACTCGCTGACACCCATGTTCCGCGGCGTTTTCGTCATGTTCCGCGCATCCTCCTCGATCTCCGTGGTCAGATGCTCCAGACGGTGCTTTTCTCTCCGGTACTGCTCGTATTCAAATTGCTGGTGCTCTCTCTCCTGCTCCTTTTGCCGGGCCCATGCGGAATAATTCCCATCAAAGATCCGCAAACATCCATTCTCCAGTTCCCATATCTGATTACACACATCGTCCAGCAGTTTCCGGTCATGGCTCACCAGCACCATAGCACCCCGATAGCCCCGCAGCATTTTTTCCAGCAGCTGTACACCCGCTATATCCAGATTGGTCGTTGGCTCATCCGCAAAAAGAAGTGAACTATGCATGGAAAATGCTGTGGCGATAGCCAGCCGCATCTTTTCGCCGCCGCTTTCTATGGCACTTCCGCGCAGCCCCATTCTGCTGATATACTGCTCCTCCGACTCACCTTCCGCAGAGGAATCCTGCCGGATCTCCGCCACCTCACAGTACCGTTTGATATCTCCCTGATCCACCGGAATCCGCCCGCTAAGAACACCCAGCAATGTACTTTTTCCTATGCCGTTTCGGCCTACCAGCCCGATCCTTGCGCCGTCCTCAATAGTGATCCGGTCAATATGAAAAATCTGTTGTATACCGTATTCTTTCTCTAGTTTATCTGCTCTTAATAACAAAAAATCCCTCCTAAAACATTTCGTTCAGAAGAGATGATTCATCACTGATTAAGCCGCTTTTACAAGCCTGTTTCCGCTGTGCAGATCCGCCATTTGCGTTTCAACACAACAAAAAAAGGCCAAGGCAACTTCCCAGCATGAAAACATCAATAACTGAACGAAATGGCATCAAAATAAATCTTACACT